>NZ_LZSZ01000085.1:0-18472 GCF_001665645.1 Mycobacterium sp. 852002-30065_SCH5024008
AATCGGTGGCCAGCCGCCGCGCCCGGCCGACGTGGCCGCCGCTGACCGACGCCGCCCAGTTCGCGGTGTCCTGAGTCAGGCCGTCGCTGTCGATCAGGACGCGCGCAATCGCCTCGGTCGGCGGGGTGACCAGCGCGACGTGCCGGCAGCGGGAACGCAAAGTGATGGCGATGTCCTCGGGATCCACCGACGGCGCGCACAGCAGGAACACGGTCGACGGCGGCGGCTCCTCGACGACCTTGAGCAGCGCGTTGGCGGCGCCCTCGGTGAGCCGGTCGGCGTCCTCGATCACCACGATCTGCCGGTGCCCGGTGGCCGGACGCCGCGACGCGATCTGCACGATGGCGCGCATCTCGTCCACCCCGATGGACAGCCCTTCGGGGATCACCCGGCGCACGTCGGAGTGGGTGCCGGCCATGGTCGTCGTGCACGCCCGGCATTGCCCGCACCCCGGTTCCCCATCGGAGGTGCACTGCAGCGCGGCGGCGAAGCACAGCGCCGCGACCGAGCGCCCCGACCCGGGGGGACCCGTGATCAGCCATGCATGTGTCATAGTCCCGGCGCCCGCATCGCTGTGAACCAGATCACCGCGGGCCGCCCTGGCGGCGGCGAGCAGTTCGGCCGTCACCACGTCCTGGCCTACCAGCCGCGTAAACACCCCGGACATCACCGGTAACAGTAGCCACCACCGCCGACATATACCGATCGGCCACCGTATTGGGACAATCCCGTTACCTTTCGGCTCTTTTCGGCCCGAATGGGGGCGCGTCGAGATCGTTGTAAGTTTCCGACAAGTCCCTGCTGACCGATACGGTGGGATCGTGGCAACAGCGGGAGCACTGCCCGGGCGGATCAGCGCATTCGTCCGGTGGGTGGTGCGTACCCCGTGGCCGTTGTTCTCGTTGAGCATGCTGCAGGCCGACATCATCGGCGCCCTCTTCGTGCTGGGCTTCCTGCGCTACGCGCTGCCCCCCGAGGATCGCATCCAATTGCAGGATCTGCCGGTCCTGAACCTGGCGGTCTTCGCGACCGCGCTGGT
Source organism: Mycobacterium sp. 852002-30065_SCH5024008 (assembly GCF_001665645.1). Lineage (NCBI taxonomy): Bacteria > Bacillati > Actinomycetota > Actinomycetes > Mycobacteriales > Mycobacteriaceae > Mycobacterium > Mycobacterium sp. 852002-30065_SCH5024008. The sequence continues at coordinate 1,040 of NZ_LZSZ01000085.1, forward strand.
GGTGTTGTTCCTGGCCGGCTGGATGGTCAACCTGAAGCTGCTGATGCCGGTCTTCCGCTGGCAGCGCCGCGACAACCTGCTCGCCGAGGCCGACCCGGCGGCCACCGAGCTGGCGCGGAGCCGCGCCCTGCGGATGCCCTTCTATCGCACGCTGATCAGCATGGCGGCCTGGTGCATCGGCGGCGTGGTGTTCATCATCGCCAGCTGGTCGGTGGCCCGGTTCGCCGCGCCCGTCGTCGCCGTCGCCACCGGGCTCGGCGCCGCGGCGACCGCGATCATCGGCTACCTGCAGTCCGAGCGGGTGCTGCGGCCGGTGGCCGTGGCGGCCCTGCGCAGCGGCGTGCCCGAGAACGTGCAGGCGCCGGGCGTCATCCTGCGGCAGATCCTGACGTGGATGCTGTCCACCGCCGTCCCGGTGCTGGCCATTGTGCTGGCGGTGATGGCGGACAAGGCGTCCCTGCTGCACGCCACGCCGGAGAAGCTGTTCACCCCCATCCTGTTGCTGGCGCTGGCGGCATTGGGCATCGGCTTCGTCAGCACCCTGCTGGTGGCCATGTCGATCGCCGACCCGCTGCGCCAGCTGCGCTGGGCGCTGTCCGAGGTGCAGCGCGGAAACTACAACGCGCACATGCAGATCTACGATGCCAGCGAGCTGGGCCTGCTGCAGGCCGGCTTCAACGACATGGTGCGTGACCTGTCCGAGCGGCAGCGGCTGCGCGACCTGTTCGGTCGCTACGTCGGTGAAGACGTCGCCCGTCGCGCCCTGGAACGCGGCACCGAGCTGGGCGGTCAGGAGCGCCACGTCGCGGTGCTGTTCGTCGACCTGGTCGGCTCCACCAAGCTGGCCGCGACCCGCCCGCCCGCCGAGGTGGTCCACCTGCTCAACGAGTTCTTCCGCGTCGTGGTCGAAACCGTGGGCCGGCACGGCGGTTTCGTCAACAAGTTCCAGGGCGACGCCGCCCTGGCCATCTTCGGTGCGCCGATCGAACACCCCGACGCGTCGGGCGGCGCGCTCGCCGCGGCGCGCGAGCTGCACGACGAGCTGCTCCCGGTGATCGGCTCGGCGGAGTTCGGGATCGGCGTCTCGGCGGGCAGGGCGATCGCCGGGCACATCGGCGCGCAGGCCCGCTTCGAGTACACGGTGATCGGCGACCCGGTCAACGAGGCCGCCCGGCTGACCGAGCTGGCCAAACTCGAGTCCGGCCACGTGCTGGCGTCGGCGATCGCCGTCAGCGGCGCGCTGGACGCCGAGGCCTTGTGCTGGGATGTGGGCGAGGTGGTCGAGCTGCGGGGCCGCACCGCCCCCACCCAGCTGGCGCGACCGGTGACGCTGGCCGGAGTCACCGACTCCCAACCCGTACGGCCCGTCCGCGAGGATGTGCACAGCGAGGCGATCGGCCCCGGCTTCTAGACCGGGGCCGCACCTAGTTGCGCTTGGCGGCCTTCTTGGCCGGGGCCTTCTTGCGGGCGACCTTCTTCGCGGGACGCTTCACCGGGCCCCGCGCCCGCCGGTCGGCCAGCAGTTCGGCGGCGCGCTCGTCGGTGATCGACAGGACGTCGTCGCCCTTGCGCAGGCTCGCGTTGGTCTCGCCATCGGTGACATACGGCCCGAATCGGCCGTCCTTGATCACCATCGGCTTGCCGGTCGCCGGGTCGGCGCCCAGCTCCCGCAACGGCGGCGCGGCCGCGGCCTGCCTGCCGCGCCGTTTGGGCTCGGCGTAGATCTTCAGCGCCTCGTCGAGCGTGATCTCGAAGATCTGGTCCTCGGTGGCCAGTGAACGAGAGTCGGTGCCGCGCTTGAGGTATGGGCCGTAGCGGCCGTTCTGCGCGGTGATCTCCTCACCGGTCTGCGGGTCCACGCCGACCACCCGGGGCAGCGACAGCAGCTTCAGCGCGTCCTCGAGGGTGACGGTCTGCAGGTCCATGCTGCGCAGCAGCGAGCCGGTGCGCGGCTTGGGTCCCGTCGGCTTTTTGCCCTTCTTGGCGGGGACGCCACCCTCGTCCTCTTCGGGCGGCGCGGGCAGGATCTCGGTCACGTAGGGGCCGTACCGGCCGTCCTTGGCGACGATCTCGTGACCCGTCTCCGGGTCGACGCCCAACGCGCGTCCCTCCTGCGGCGTGGCGAACAGCTGCTCGGCCACCTCCAGCGTCAGCTCGTCCGGCGTCAGCGAGTCGTTGAGGTTGGCGCGCTGCGGCCCGAGCTCACCCTCATCGTTGGTGACCATGCGTTCCAGGTAGGGCCCGTTCTTGCCCACCCGGACGTATACGGGGCGACCCTGATCGTCGTCAAATAGCTTGATGGAGTTCACTTCTCGGGCATCGATGCCTTCGAGGTTGACGCCGACGAGCTTTTTGAGGCCGCCGGAGCGCGCCACCGAGTCGGCCACCCCGTGGTCGCCGCCGAAGTAGAAGCGGTTGAGCCAGTCGGTGCGCCGCTCCTGCCCCGAGGCGATCGCGTCGAGCTCGTCCTCCATCGCGGCGGTGAAGCCGTAATCGACCAGCCGGCCGAAATGCCGCTCCAGCAAACCGATTACGGCGAACGCGACCCACGAGGGCACCAGCGCGCTGCCCTTCTTGTGCACGTAGCCCCGGTCCTGAATGGTCTTGATGATCGACGAGTACGTCGACGGGCGGCCGATGCCCAGCTCCTCGAGCGCCTTCACCAGCGACGCCTCGGTGTAGCGCGCCGGCGGGTTGGTGGCGTGGCCGTCGGGCGTCAGCTCGACGGCGTCCAGCCGCTGGCCCTGCGTCAACTGCGGCAGCCGGCTCTCGGCATCATCGGCCTCGCCGCCGGCCAATTCGTCGACGGTCTCCACGTAGGCCTTCAAGAACCCGGCGAACGTGATGGTGCGCCCACTCGCGGAGAACACCACATCGCGACCGCCGGATTGACCGTTGATCCGCAGGCTCAGCGTCGTCCCGCGCGCGTCGGCCATCTGCGAGGCCACGGTGCGCTGCCAGACCAGCTCGTAGAGCCGGAATTCGTCGCCGTCGAGCTCGCGGCGCACCGCGTCCGGGGTGGCGAAGGTCTCACCGGCAGGCCGGATCGCCTCGTGCGCCTCCTGGGCGTTCTTCACCTTGCGGGTGTACTGGCGCGGCGACGGTGAGACGTACTCCTCGCCGTAGAGCTGACGCGCCTGCGTGCGCGCGGCGTTGATGGCCGACTGCGACAGCGTCGTCGAGTCGGTACGCATATAGGTGATGTAGCCGTTCTCGTAGAGCCGCTGGGCGATGCTCATGGTGCGCTCCGAGGAGAACCGCAACTTGCGGCCGGCCTCCTGCTGCAGCGTCGACGTCATGAACGGTGCGTAGGGCCGGCGGGTGTAGGGCTTCTCCTCCACCGAGGCGACCGAAAGCTGGGTGCCGTGCAGCCCGGTTGCCAGCTCGGTCGCCCGGGCCTCGTCCAACACGGTCACTTCGTCGGCCTTGCGCAGCTGGCCCAACGAGTCGAAGTCGCGGCCGGTGGCAACGCGCAGGCCGTCGACGCTGGTCAGCCGGGCGGTGAAGGTCGGCGGTGCGGCCTGCGGGTCGGACACGCTGGCGTCCAGACGGGCCAGGATGTCCCAGTAGGAGGCGCTGCGGAACGCCATGCGGTCGCGTTCCCGCTGCACGATGATGCGCGTGGCCACCGACTGGACCCGCCCCGCCGACAGCTTGGGTGCCACCTTCTTCCACAGCACCGGGCTGACCTCGTAGCCGTACAGCCTGTCCAGGATGCGACGGGTTTCCTGCGCGTCGACCAGGTCGATGTCCAGGTCACGCGGGTTTTCGGCGGCCTCCAGAATGGCCGGCTCGGTGATCTCGTGGAACACCATCCGCTTGACCGGGATGTTCGGCTTCAGGGTTTCCAGCAGGTGCCAGGCGATGGCTTCGCCCTCGCGGTCACCATCCGTGGCCAGGTAAAGCTCGTCGACGCCCTTCAGCAGGCCCTTCAGCTCGCTGACGGTGCTCTTCTTCTCGGGGCTGATGATGTAGAGCGGCTCGAAGTCGTGATCGACGTTGACACCAAGGCGGGCCCACGGCTCCGACTTGTATTTCGCCGGCACGTCGGCCGCGGCGCGGGGCAGGTCGCGGATGTGGCCGCGCGAGGATTCGACGATGTAGTTGGAGCCCAGGTAACCGGCCAATTTGCGCGCTTTGGTCGGCGACTCGACGATGACGAGTCGCCTACGGCTCCCAGCCCGGCCGCTCTCGCGGTCCTTGAGATTCGGGTCGGCCAACTACGCTTACGCTCCATCCTTGATCCCGGCCCCCCTGCGAGGCCGCCCCGCAGAAGAATGACAGGCCGGCGTCAAAAATTCCGCGGAAATTCAGATACGCCAGCGTTCCTTCGCCCTCGGGCACCTGACAATTTCGCACCCTGAGGCGCGACTGCGCAAACCGGCCGCCGGAAACGCAAATCTTTTTCCGCGGTTATACCCGCGGCCATACCGATGCCACGTCGACGCCGTCGGGGGCGTCACCCACGTTCTCTACCAGGCGCGATAGCCGGCGACGGCCGCTGATCCGCAGCGCCGGCCGGCCACCGCGGGTGCCGATCAATGTGGGGGCGATTCCGACCCGCATCAAAGCCGACGCCAGCGGGGAATGGGTATCGGGGGCGTGCGGATCCAGGCCCAACAGGTAATGGTCGCCCTCGGGATGACCGGCCGCCAGCGTCCAGGCGCGCAATTCCCGCGGCCCGGGCAGCCACCGCGGCGGCACCGTTTTGACCGCGCCGCGCGTCCATTCGGCGGCCAGATTCACCAACGCCGCGGTGACCGCCGTCCGCACCAGCGGGGTGTCCTCGTCGGTGCGGCCGATTTCGGGCTCCAGCCCCGCCTCGCGGATCATCGCGGCCAGCGCGGCGGCACGCCAGGCCTGATCCACCACCACGGACAGGCGCGCGCCCTGCGTGCCCGGACCGCCGACCATGACGATCTGACCGGAAGCCGCCAGCACCCCGGAGAGGTCGGCGACCGCGGGCGGCACCGACTCCGCTGTGAAGAAGGAAAGCTGGCTCACGCCACCGACAGTAGGCCAGGTCGGCCATTCGCGTCTTGAGGCAACCGGCGCGGCGACGGTTCGGCACTGGCCGGAATACGAAAACCCCCCGACGGGCCCGCTGGGCGGGACTGCACGGGGGGTTCGTGGAAGACCTGCTCCGCTTAAGCGGGGCGGACTCCGGTGGCCTGGGGGCCCTTAGGGCTGTGGCCGATTTCGAACTCGACCTTCTGGTTTTCTTCGAGGGTGCGGAAGCCCGAACCCTGGATCTCCGTGTAGTGGACAAAAACATCCGCGGAACCGTCTTCGGGGGCAATGAACCCGAAGCCCTTCTCCGCGTTGAACCACTTCACAGTTCCCTGTGGCATCTCTCGATCTTTCCTTTTCTTCTGGGTGCGGGGCACCGCCTGCCGATGCCCCGGGCCTGGTACGACCGCCATACCTCGCTCAGTCGCCGGAACTTCACCCGACCGATTAACCTCGCAGGAACCGCGGCCGCAACGTCGATCCTGCGAAAGTTTGACACGAACACAGAAGCTGCGACCGCGAATAGTCAACCATGTTCATCGCTTCGGCGACAGACTTGCGTCTTGGACGGAGTCTCAGCCGGTCCCGGGAGAGTGCGAATGGCGAGTTTCGGCAGCGACCTGCTCGCCGCCGCGCTCGCCGGTACCGACGCCGACGAGCACCCGCTGCGGCACGTCGCCGAACTCCCGCCACGAAGCGGCCGTCCGCATAGTTGGCCGGGGTGGGCCGAGCCGGACGTGGTGCGCGCGTTCACCGACCGCGGGGTGAGTTCGCCCTGGTCACACCAGTCGGCCGCCGCGGAGCTGGCGCACGCCGGCCGTCATGTGGTGGTGAGCACCGGGACCGCGTCGGGCAAGTCATTGGCGTATCAGCTTCCCGTCCTCAACGCGCTGGCCACCGATCCGCGGGCTCGGGTGCTGTACCTGTCCCCGACGAAGGCGCTGGGCCACGACCAATTGCGGGCCGCGCACGCGCTGACGGCCGCCGTTCCACGGCTGCATGACGTGGCTCCCACCGCCTACGACGGCGACAGCCCCCCGGAAGTCCGCCGGTTCGCGCGGGAGCGATCCCGGTGGCTGTTCTCCAATCCCGACATGATCCATTTGTCGATTCTGCGCAACCATGCCAGGTGGGCCGTGCTGTTGCGGGGCCTTCGGTTCGTGATCGTCGACGAATGCCATTACTACCGTGGGGTTTTCGGCTCCAACGTGGCGATGGTGCTGCGGCGGTTGCTGCGGCTGTGTGCGCGATATTCGTCCGCTCCCACTGTCATCTTCGCCAGCGCGACGACGGACGCACCGGGCGCGACGGCGGCCGAGCTCATCGGGCTTCCGGTCGATGAGGTCACCGAGGACGGTTCGCCCCAGGGCGCGAGGACGGTCGCGTTGTGGGAACCGGCGCTGCGCGCCGACCTGCTCGGCGAGAACGGCGCGCCGGTGCGCCGCTCGGCCGGCGCGGAGGCGGCGCGGGTGATGGCCGACCTGATCGCCGAGGGGGCGCAGACGCTGACGTTCGTGCGGTCGCGCCGCGCCGCGGAGTTGACCGCCTTGGGCACCCAGGCGCGGTTGGACGAGATCGCTCCCGGGCTCTCCGGCAAGGTGGCGTCGTATCGGGCCGGCTATCTTGCCGAGGACCGCACCGCGCTGGAGCGGGCCCTCGCGGAGGGCCGGTTGCGCGGCCTGGCCACCACGAATGCCCTGGAGTTGGGTGTCGACATCGCCGGACTGGACGCGGTGGTCCTCGCCGGGTTCCCGGGCACGGTCGCCTCGTTCTGGCAGCAGGCCGGCCGGTCGGGCCGGCGCGGGCAGGGCGCGCTGGTGGTGCTGATCGCCCGCGACGATCCGCTGGACACGTATCTGGTGCACAACCCCACCGCGCTGCTGGGCAAGCCGGTCGAGCGGGTGGTGATCGACCCCGCCAACCCCTACATTCTGGGGCCCCAACTGCTCTGCGCCGCAACCGAAATGCCGCTGGACGAGGCCGAGGTGCGCGACTTCGGGGCAACCGAGATGGCCGAGGGTCTGATCGACGACGGATTGTTGCGGCGGCGCAACGGCAAGTACTTTCCCGCGGCAGGACTAGAACCGCATGGGGCGGTGGACATTCGGGGATCCTCGGGCGGCCAGATCGTCATCGTCGAGGCCGACACCGGGCGGCTGCTGGGCAGCACCGGTGTCGGTCAGGCCCCGGCTTCGGTCCACCCGGGCGCCGTCTACCTCCATCAAGGGGAAAGTTATGTCGTCGACTCGTTGAACCTCGAGGATGCGATCGCCTTCGTGCACGCCGAGGACCCCGGCTACGCGACGTTTGCGCGGGAAATCACCGACATCACGGTCACCGGTACCGGCGAACGCGCACAGTTCGGGCCCGTCACCCTGGGTCTGGTGCCCGTCACCGTCACCCACCAAGTGGTGGGGTATCTGCGTCGCCGGCTTTCCGGAGAGGTGATCGACTTCATCGAGTTGGACATGCCGGAACACACGCTGGCGACCACCGCGGTTATGTACACCATCACCGAAGAAGCCTTGTTGCGCAAGGGGATTGACGTGCCGCGGATCCCCGGATCACTGCACGCCGCCGAGCACGCGGCGATCGGCCTGCTGCCGCTGGTGGCCAGCTGCGATCGGGGCGATATCGGCGGCTTGTCCACCGCGGTGGGACCGGACCCGGCCGGTCTGCCCAGTGTCTTCGTGTACGACGGCTATCCGGGCGGCGCCGGGTTCGCCGAGCGCGGTTTTCGCCAGGCGCGTACCTGGCTGGGTGCTACCGCCGCCGCCATCGAGGCATGTGAGTGCCCCCGGGGGTGTCCGTCCTGCGTGCAGTCCCCGAAATGTGGCAACGGCAACGACCCGCTCGACAAGGAGGGTGCGGTGCGGGTGTTGCACCTGGTCCTCGCGGAGCTGCCGCACGCTGAGCAATCCGGCGGATGACGACCGACCCCTCGACGGTCGACCCCACGGATGCCGTCTGACGGGCTAACGGACGCTCATCGGTGAGCGGCGGCAGCCCCGACCTCGCGGGCGCAGCAGCAAACTACCAAGGCCACAACGACATCGGCAAATTCACCGGCTCGCCGGTGGGGTTGCGCCGGAGGCCCGCGGACGGCGCCGACATGGCCGGTAGGCCCGAGGTCCCAACAATGCGGGCCGTCGCCGTAAAATCGGCCGCATGGGCCACGACTGGTTGCTCGTGGAGACGCTGGGGGGTGAACCCACCGTGGTGGCGCAGGGACGCCAACTTAAGAATCTCGTCCCGATCACCACGTTCATGCGCCGCAGTCCTTATCTCTCCGCGGTTCGGACGGCGATCGCCGAGTCGGTACAGACCGGTCAGAGCTTGACCAGCATCACTCCCAAGCGCGACCGCGTCATTCGCACCGAACCGGTGGTGATGTCCGACGGCCATATCCACGGGGTGCATGTGTGGACCGGCCCCGCGGACGTCGAACCACCCGAGCGGCCGACCCCCGGGCCGCTGAAGTGGGACCTGACCATGGGCGTCGCCACCGACACCCGGGAGTCGTTGGCCAACAGCGGAAAGAATCCCGAAGTCGAGGTCACCTTCGGCAGGGCCTTCGCTGAAGACCTTCCCTCTCGCGAGCTCAACCCCAACGAAACCAAGGTGCTGGCCATGGCCGTGAAGGCCGAGCCCAACCAAACACTCTGCAGCACCTGGGATCTCACCGATTGGCAGGGCAACCCCATGCGGATCGGTTTCGTCGCGCGCACCGGCCTGGAGGCGGGCCCCGACGGCCGGGACCATCTGGTCGCGCGGGCGATCAACTGGCGCGCCGAACTCAAGGGCCCAGAGGTGTCGACAGACGATCTGGCGCAACGGATCCTGAGCGGGCTCGCTCAGGCCGGCGTCCACCGCGCGCTGATCGACCTCAAGAACTGGGCCCTGCTGAAATGGCTGGACGAGCCCTGCACCTTCTACGACTGGCGCGGCAGTGAGACCGGCGAGCCGAAGGTTCACCCCGACGATCAGCACCTTGTGTCCTCGATGACCGAGGAATTCGGCCACGGTGCGACCAGTCGGGTGCTGCGAATGCCCGGCCATGACAACGATTGGGTGCCGGTGCACGTCACGGTCAACAGGGTGGAACTCGAACCGGATACCTACGCCGGGCTGGTCTCGCTGCGGTTGCCCTCTGAGGAGGAACTCGCCGCCGCCGAATTGCCGGGCGGCCCCGACCCGACGGCCTAACCCACGACGGGCAGCAAGCGCTCGGCGGCGACCGACAGCCGCTGGCCGCCGAGTTGCGGCCACGCCTGCACCGCGCAGAACGGCGCGCACTGATCCTGCGACGACCGCGTGCCGACGTGCACGCAGCACTGCACCAGCCGCTCTTCGATCATCGTCGACATGTCCATGAACGGTTTGACTGTGACCCGAACGACACGCTCACCCAGCATCCGCCTCAGTTGGCGTCGCCGCCCCGGCAGGGCGGCCGACGCCACGGTGAGCAACGTCGCCATGCCCAGGTCGCAGTTCTCGCAGATCATGCGCCACACGTCCGACATCGCAGGATGCGACAACGAAGACTGCTCCGACAGCAACCCCATCAAGGATTCCCGCACGGCCAGCCGCAATTCCCTGGGAATGTCGGAGTCGGCGATCCGGTTGGCGATCAACCCCAGCTTGTCCTTGAGGTTGTCGTGGCCCATCAGTGCGACCAGCGAGCGCCAGTTCCCGTTGTCCTCACGAAGCATGTACCCGACCGAGCAGCAATGGGGGTGCGAGCATGGCAGCGCGGTCAGATCCCGCCAGGTGATCAGGCCGCTTGTCTGCGGTCCCAACCGCTTCAGCACACCCGTGTGGGTGAGGCGCCTGGCCGGGTCAATGAGACCCGAACGCCCGGAACCGAATTGCGGCTGGATGCAAACCCCGCCGACGTAGGGCGTGTCCAGCGCCAGCTTGACGATGTCGCCGATCTCTGTGTCGTTGACACCGAGTGACGCCGTCATCACGAGCGTGGTGAAAACCTCGCGTTCCGAAAGTCGCCGCAGCGCCGACTCCTTGAGGCGCGACAGGTCGCCGCCACGGTGATAGCGGTGCGCGCCCGGCGAGAGCCCGTCGTACTGCAGGTACACCTCGGCGCGTTCGCGGTGCTCGGTGAGCAGGTCGAGCAGCTCGTCATCGTGGGCTATCCGGATACCGTTGGTGTTCAGTAGGATTCGTGTGATCGGTCGCGAGCTGAGCTCGGCGAGCAACTGGGACAGCTGCGGGTGCAGGCTGGGCTCGCCACCGCTGAGCATCACCACATCCAGGCGGCCGTTCTCCCGTGCGAGCCGCTGGTCGACGTTGGCCAGCACGTCACCGACCGCGACGACATTGCGGAGGTCCGGGGAGGAATCGGCGAAACACGTTGGGCAGCGCAGGTTGCAGGTCGCGGCGATGTCCTCCAGCAGGATGCAGGTGTGCTGAGTCTGCATCTGCGGCAGGCCGCGTAGATAGGCCGACGGGATCGGGTCGAAGTTGCCCGCCTCATCGGGGACGTGCGCCTTGGTGGGCGCGGTCCACTCCTCAAGGTAGGCAAGGATTTCGGGGTCTTCGTCGTACAGCGTTCGAACGTGCCCGTGTCTCGGGCAGCCCCGTTCGAGCCAGACCTGCCCGTCGCCGCGCACGGCCAGCCACCCGCTGAGCCGTGCCACGTCGCCCAGCGGACGATCGGGTTCCTCGGCGTGACACTGCGGGCAAAACGCGTTGACGTAGCGGTGGATTCGGTCGCCCCGCAGTTCCATGCCACTCATCGGGTGAGGTGATACAGCATCGGGTTCAATCCGGTACAGATGCCGACGGTGAAGATGGAGGTGAGTGCCCAGCCGATCATCAATCCCATGCCGATTCCCCTCGCCCAGGCACTCTTCTTCACGAACAACAGCGCTCCCCCGCCGGCGAAGGCGATCAGCCCGAGCATGACGGCTCCGGCCGCGAAGGCGATCTTCGGGGCGACGGCATTGGCAAGCCCGAACAGCACCAGCGGACCGACGACGGTGTTGATTCCGGCATACAGCGCCATCCCGGCGATGGCCGCGCCGAAGATTTCCCCGCCGCTCGGCTTGCTCGGCGGCGGTTGCCAGCCGGGGTAGGGCCGGTTCATGTCATAGGGATAACCCGGTGGGGGCCAGTCCGGGGGGCGCCAGCCGTCCGGCGGAGGCGGACCCGGCGGTGGGTTCGTCATGCGGGAACCGCCTCCCGTCGCAACACGGTGTCGTAGTGGCCTCGCCGATACCCCAGGCGCAGCCGGACGGCGATGAGCAGGAGCGAGGGCAGGAGAAACCACTGCGGCCGGGTCAGGCCCAGCCACACCGTCTCGTTGGCCCGGACAAACTCGACCAGGAACCGGAACACCGCATAGCCCGCCACGTAGAGGACGAACAGCTCACCCGGGTGACTTATCCGGTTGCGCAACCACAGCAGGACCGCGAACGCGGCTAGCTGGAAGGCGATTTCGTAGAGGAACGACGGGTGCATTGCCACGCCCGCGAGGCAACCGGGACATTTTGGTGTGCCGGCCGGGGCGTGGATGCCCCACGGCAGGCTGGTCGGGCGCCCCGGCGCTTCGGTGAGGTGGCAGCCGATCCGGCCGATCGCCATGCCCAGCGCGACCGCCGGGGCGAACAAGTCACCCGTCTTGCCGGTGTAGCCGCCGATCCGCTTGGCGATCAGGACCCCGAGGTAGGCGCCGCAGAGTCCGCCCAGAATGCTGCGCGACCCGAATTCCCACGCCTGCAGCAACGACGGGTTGAGGCGGACGTCGAGGTGCTCGGCCCAACCGGAGAGGCGCATGCCCACCGCGCCGCCGACCAGGGCGCCGGTCACCGCCACCAACGATTGTTCGTTGACCGCTCCACGCCGGCGGGCCTCGACGATGAACACGACGGCGGCGGCCAGGACGCCCAGCGCCACGAAGACACCGTGCACCGGCAACACCAACGGGCCGATCCGCCACTGCGGCACCACGTCGACAGACTATTACGCCCGGCGCGCGCGGGCCCGCGTCAGCCGCTAACGGGCCCTGCCCGCGCGGCGGCGATCGCCGCGCCGCCGAAGACCGCCACCCGAACCGTGACGACGACGTCGAGTTCGTCCACCGCACAACTGGCGTCGCCGGTTTGCATCTGGCGGGCCACCGCCGTCGCGTGGGCGCAGGCCGCTTCGGCCCCCGCCGGCAGCCGGGCCGCCGCGGCCAACGCGGCCAGATCGGCCGCCGCCTGTGCGCGATGGCGCGCCACCACCACCGAACCGAGGTACGCCCCGCCCCCCGTGACGCACAGCAGCACCGCGACCATCCACGCCGCGACCAGGGTGGCCGAGCCCCGATCATCCCGACGGCTCCGCCATCGAGACCGCTTTGGCCGCAATGTCGAGCGCCGGCAACAACTTCGAGCGCGCGACGACGGTGGCCACCAGGAACTCACCGTCACGGTGCACCTCGACCCGCGCCCCGCCGGGGGCGATGCGGCGAGCCGCGCCGAGCGCCGAGCGTTCGTCACCGCGGGCCGCGAGCCGGGCCGCCTCGCGGGCGGCGTCCACGCAGCGAATCTGCATCGACACCGCGGTGACGCCGGCCAGACACAGCACCAGCACGACGACGAGCGTGGCCACGCCCAGCGCCGCCTCCACGGTGCTGGCACCCGCACTGCCGGCTAGACCTTGGTGTTGAGCGCGCGACCGATGATGTTGGTCAGCGCCGACACGACGGAGTCGCCGGTCACGACTGTGTACAGGATCGCACCGAAGGCGGCGGCGGCGATCGTGCCGATGGCGTATTCGACCGTGGACATGCCCGACTCGTCGGACACCAGGACCGTCACGCGGGACACGAATCTTCGAAACATGTTGTGCAGCAATGCTTTCCTTTCTTCTCACGACAATCCCGACTGAAAGACGTTGCCGGCGAGTCCGGCCACGACGGGAACGATCCCCAGGCACACGAACGCCGGCAGGAAGCACAATCCGAGCGGTCCGGCGATCAGCACCCCAGCGCGCTCTGCGGTTGCGGTGGCCGCGTGCGCGGCGTCGTGACGGGCCTGGTCGGCCAGGTCGGCGACGCCCTCGGCCAGCGCCGCACCCGAGGCCGCCGACCGCCGAGCCAGCCGCAGCAACGCTTCGGCCTGGGCATCGGCGGAGTTGGCCCGGGCATCCGGCGTAATCGTCCAGGCGACAACGGGATCGGCGCCCAGCGCCAACAGATCGGCCGCGCGCCGCAGCACGCGGGCCAACGTCGGCGGTGCGGCCGCCGCGGCGGCCGCCGCGGCGGTGGCCACCGCCATACCCGCTCCCAGGCACACGGCCAGCACGTCGAGGCAGGACGCCACCGCCAGCGGGTCGGGCCCCTGCGCCGGTCCGCTCCCCGGGCGCGCTCGATGCTCGCGGACCGGCATCCGCGCCCGCGCCCGCACCAGCGACGGACCGGGACCGATCCACGCCGCCACCGCCAGCAACACCGCCGCCGTCGTCATGACTCGAGCCGATCGGTGATGCGGTCGGCCCACAGTAGGCCGCCGCACGCCAGGGTTGAACCGACGACCAAGAGCCATCCGCCCGCGTGCCCGCCCAGCAGGAAGGCCAGCGGTCGCGCCCCGATCAGTTGGCCCAGCAGCACGCCGAGCACCGGCAGGCCCGCCAGGATCACCGCGGTCGCGCGCGCACCGGCCATGCTCGATGTCACCCGCGCCGAGAACCGTTGCCGCTCGGCGATATCGCGCTGCGCGGCACGCATCAGGGTGGCTATCGCCAGGCCATGGTCGCTGGCCAGTTGCCAACACAGCGCGAGGCGATCCCAGTGCGCGGGCAGCGCAGACGACTTCGCCGCCGCGCGCAGGCCGGCCGCGACGTCGGCCCCCAACCTGGCGCGGGCGGCCACCGCCCGCAACGACTCCGAGACGGCGCCGGCGGTTTCACCGGCGGCCACGCCGAACGCACGCACCGGATGCGACCCGACCCGCAATTCGCCGACGAGCACGTCGAGTGCGCCTTCCAGCGCCTGCCCCTCGCGCTGTGCGGACCGGATGCGGTGGCGGCGGTGATAGCGCAGGCCCGAGGTCGCCCCAACGACCGCGACCGCCAGCAGCGTCGTCAACGGCAGCAGCACGGCGGCGGCGCCCACGACCGCCGCGGCAAGCCAGCCGGCCCCACCCGGCCCGGTGCGCGGGTGGAACCGGCGGCCCGACGCCGCCGGCGCGAGACGGCGCCGCGGCGACGGCGGAAGGACGATGAGCGCGAAGGCCAACAGCAGCGCGCCCGCTGTCGGGCCGTTCATGCCGGCATCCGGCTTTGCAGCAGGCGATGCAGGAGGTCGGCATCGTCGGTCATGCCCCCGTCGGCATGCCACACCGTGACCGCCCGCACCCGTCCCGCAATCTGTCTCAGCACGGCGACTTCACCGAGCCGACGCCGCCCGGTGCGATCCCTGGTGACATGCAGCAGCACCTGCACGGCCGCGGCGAGTTGACTGTGCAGCGCGGCGCGATCGAGACCGCCCAGCGCGCCCAGCGCCTCCAGCCGAGCCGGAACTTCGGCCGGATTGTTCGCGTGGACCGTGCCCGCTCCCCCGTCGTGGCCCGTGTTCAGCGCCGCCAGCAGATCAACCACCTCGGCGCCCCGCACCTCGCCGACCACTATGCGGTCGGGTCGCATCCGCAGGGCTTGGCGCACGAGTTGGCGCACCGGAACCTCGCCGACGCCCTCGACGTTGGCGCACCGCGCGACCAGCTTCACCAGGTGCGGATGCCGGGGCGCCAGCTCGGCGGCATCCTCGACGCACACGATCCGTTCGGTGGGCGCGACGGCACCGAGCATCGCCGCGAGCAAGGTCGTCTTGCCGGCTCCCGTGCCGCCGCACACCAGAAAGGCCAGCCGGGCGGCGATGATGTCCGCGACCAGGGCGGCCGCCTCGGGGGTCAAGGAGCCCGCCGCAGTCAGGGCGGCCAGGTCCTGGCTGGCCGGCCGCAACACCCGCAGCGACAAGCACGTGCCCGCGGCCGCCACAGGCGGCAGCACCGCGTGTAAGCGCACCGCGAACCCGGCGCCGATGCCGGTGAGCTGGCCGTCCACCCACGGCTGCGCGTCGTCCAGCCGCCTGCCGGCGGCCAGCGCCAGCCGCTGTGCCAGGCGCCGCACCGCGGCCTCGTCGGCGAACCGAACTTGCGCGCGGCGCAAGCCATTCCCGTCGTCGACCCACACCGCATCGGGCGCGGTGACCAAGACATCGGTGGTGCCGTCTGCGCACAACAACGGTTCGAGGATGCCGGCGCCGGTCAGCTCGGTCTGCAACACCCGCAGATTGGCCAGCACCTCGGTGTCGCCCAGCATCCCGCCGGACTCGGCCCGGATCGCGGCGGCCACGGTGCTCGGCCCCAAGGGAGCGCCCAGCGGCGCGGCTTCGGCGGCCAGCCGCTCACGCACCCGGTCAATCAGCGAACCGTTCACGCGGCCCTGCCGTTTCGTGCCGGCCCCGACGAGGCCCGCGGTAACACGGCGAGCACCTCGCGGGCCGCGGCGGCGAGCGCGGATCGCCGTCCGACCCGTAGGCCGCCGCGCTCCAGCTGCTCGGCGAAGCGCGGCTCCGCCCTCATGGACGCCAGCAACGGCAGCCCGGTGATGTCGGCGATCTCGCCCGCACGCAACCCTCCCGGCGACGGACCGCGCACCACCAATCCCACGTTGGGGTTGACGGTGCCCAGCACCGGAGCCAGTGCGCCCGTCGCTGCGGACGAGCGCACATCGCATCGGCTGACCACGACGACGAGGTCGGCGGCATCAAGCGCCGCTTGCACCGCATCGGTGAGGCGACGTGGAAGGTCGCAGACCACCGTGACGGGGCCGCGGCGACCGGCATCGACGATGGCTTGCACGGGCCCGGCCGCCAGCTCGTATCCGCGCCGGGTGCCGGACAGGACGCTGACTCCGCGGTGCCGCGGCAGCGCCGCACGCACCGACGACCAGTTGAGCCGGCCGCCCTGCAGCGCCAGATCCGGCCAGCGCAGGCCCGGCACGCTTTCGGCGCCCAGCAGTAGATCGATGCCGCCGCCCCACGGGTCGAGGTCCACCAACAGCGCGTCGGTGGTGGCCTGCGCCAGGGCGACCGCCAGCGACGAAGCGCCGGCCCCGCCACACCCTCCGATGACGGCGACGACTTGGCCGCGCGACCCGTCGTCGCGCGACGACTCGGCTGCCTCGGCGAGCGTGCCCACCAATTCGCGCTCCTGCTCGGGCAGCCGCAACACAAGCCCGGCCCCCACCGCAACGGCCGCCGCCCATGTCGCGGTCGCCGGGTCGGTCGCCGTGAGCACTATCACATGCGGGCGGCGCGGGAGCGCCGCCCGCATGCACCTGTCGGCCGCCGCCTCGTCCAGCACCACGGCCGCGGCCGCCGACCACGTCTTGCGACTCAGGGCGCCGCCGGCGTGGACCACCCGGACACCGACGGCCGCGGCAACGCGATCCAAATCCCGGCGCAGTCCCGGGTCCGCCAACACCGCCAAGAGGCCCGCGGAAGCCGTCACTTCGGCCGGAGAGGTGCTAGTCACGCGCCCACTCTGGCGGGCTCGCGATGTTGGACACCAGTCCCAAATGCGGATCTGGGGATAGAGACGCGAGTGTGCACAAAGACGTCGACAGGCGCTCGGTCGGCACAAAGGAGAGGGAATGTCCGCAACCAATTGGATGGTCGCGCCGCACGCTCCGTATACGCGGAACCGACCCTGAAAAGACCCGAGAAAGACCCCAGAAAAGGGACGACCCCCGCCAGGGGGGGAGGAGGCGAGGGTCGTCGTGCATCAGCCCCGGGGGGTCGGGCTGATACACCCTCGGCTCAGGCCGAGTAATGCTTACTATACACATGACAAGCCGCGGTAACGCAATAGCTGTTTCTATGAAAGAACACGTTGAGCCGCAAGAACACTGGCGTTACCAGCGGTCCCACTTTGCTGAACGGCCTTTTCGGGCCCAGAATCCCGGCACCGCCGCGCGACCGACCTATGCTGGGTCGGTGACCGTCTTCGACCCGGCCGGGGAGCAGCACACGGCGGCAACGCCCGCTTCCCGGGCCCGCACCGCGGCATTCTTCGACCTGGACAAGACGATCATCGCCAAGTCCAGCACGCTGGCGTTCAGCAAACCGTTCTTCAACCAGGGACTGCTGAACCGCCGCGCCGTGCTCAAGTCGAGCTACGCGCAGTTCATCTATCTGCTCTCCGGTGCCGATCATGACCAGATGGACCGGATGCGCCTCCACATGACCAACATGGTCACCGGGTGGGACGTCGATCAGGTCAAGTCGATCGTCAACGAAACGCTGCACGACATCGTGACGCCGCTGGTGTTCGCCGAAGCCGCGGACCTGATCGCCGCCCACAAACTGTGCGGCCGCGACGTGGTGGTGGTCTCCGCCTCCGGCGAGGAAATCGTGGCTCC
>NZ_LZSZ01000086.1:0-624 GCF_001665645.1 Mycobacterium sp. 852002-30065_SCH5024008
GGCCACACAGCGCATGGTGGCGACGACGATCCGCCGGCGGGTCTCCTCGCCGCTGGCGCCGACCGGGCGTCCACGCTGCGCCCGCGTCACCGTGCTCTCCCCACTCGCGCGTCCTGTCCGCCGGCTCTGAGTGCCCGGCAGGTCGAATATAATCGAGTGATCGATTAGTTTGGGCTTCCGCGCGGAGGTGCGCAGTGTGTGATGGACGGACCTGCGGCGGGTTCCGCGCGGCATGAGCGTCGCGCCGTCGCAATTGGGCCGCCCGGTGGGCGCCGACGGGGAGCAGACCCGCCGGCGGATCGTCGTCGCCACCATGCGCTGTGTGGCCACGGCGGGGTACTCACGGGCCACCATCCGTGAGATCGCCCGCACCGCGAACGTCACCAGCGCCAGCCTGTACAACTACTTTCCGAACAAGGCCGAGTTGATCAAGGCCGCGATCGCGGCACGCACCGATGTCGCATTGCCTCGACTGCGGGCGGCCGCCGCGGGCGCCGGGACCGCCATCGATCGGATCGAGGCGGTGCTCGACGAGTCGGGCCGGCTCATGCGCGAGTACCCGGATCTCGCCGCCTTCGAGTGGGTGATCCGCGCCGAGGGCGTGGCCGACGTCGATTCGCGGCT
>NZ_LZSZ01000087.1:0-176155 GCF_001665645.1 Mycobacterium sp. 852002-30065_SCH5024008
ATGCGATCGTCGGCAGCGTCAGATGTGTATAAGAGACAGTTGCTTGCCGGCCTCCTCGGCGGCCTTGAGCCGGTTCGGTGGGACGTCGGTTGCCCGCATGGACTGCGACATGTCGATGACCAGCACGATGACGGCCCGGTTGCGCGGGATGCGCATGTCGTGGGTCGGGGTGGCCAGCGCGATGGTCAGCAGGGCCAGGCTGAGCAGCGAGACGGCGATCGGGATGTGCCGCGTCGGCGACTGCGGCACGGTCGCCTCGGTGAACCGTCGCAGCCGGCGCCGGCGGCGAGCCTGGACCAGGACGTAGACCGCGAGCAGAGCCAGCGGGAGCAAACCGAACAACAGCATGCCCGGGCGTTGAAAGCCGTACAGCGGTAACGGGCCGATCCCGGGAAGCGACACCCGCCAGTAAAGAGGAGACTCGGGGGCCCGTCAAACGGGGGCTATTCGCGCCTGAGCCGCCCGTCGACGAATTGCTCCAAGTTCTCCCATTCCCGCACCGCCGCCGCGTACGGGGCCGAGGGCTTGCCGACCGAGCCGGGCTCGAGCACGTAGGCCACCAGCTTGCCCAGCGGGCGGCCGGTCTCCAGCGCCTTGTCGACCGTGCCCTCCTCCGAGTAGTCGCCGATGTCGCGGAGCAGTTCGACGGCCAGGTCCAGCTGGTCGCGGTCCACGGCGTCCGGTCCGTCGGCGATGTCGTCGGCCAGCCCGCTGAGCACGTAGATGTTGTCCTCGGTGACCTTGACTTCCAGCGAACCGTCGGTGGCGGCGGTTCGGATGTCGTCGTAGGTGCTCAGGTCGGCCAGGTCGTGGTCGTGCTCGTCGGCGAGGTAGCGGGCCAGCGCCCGCTCGGAGGTGAACACGCTGATGCGCCCGTTGCGGCCCAGGAAGATCGGGCGGTCGTCGAGGTAGCACCGCAGGGTGTAGAAGGTGCCCGAACTCGTCATGATCCGAACCGGATCGATACCCACCTGCTGCCAGAAATCCTCGTCGCTTCCCAGGATCACGGTGTCCACGGCCGCGCGGGGTTCCTCGGCGTCGGCCTCCACGGGCTCGTCGGCCTCGTCGTCGACGTCCTCGTCGGCGTCCTCGTCGGCCTCGGTGACGGCCTCGGTGTCGTCTGCTTCTTCTTCCTCGGGCTCTTCGGCCAGCTCGTCGGCGGCCTTGGCCGACAGCTTGGTGTCCACCTCGGGGGTGGTGACGATGTCTTCGATCGCGCTGAGCACGTCGTCCCAGCTGCGCCCGATGATCTCGCCGAGCGCGTTCCAGCGTTTGAGGCCGGCCTTGCCGCTGAAGTGGTCGATCCCGCCCGACACGGTGCCCAACGTGGGATTGCCGTTGAAGAACTTCGAGACCGCCGCGAGCTCGCACACCGACCCGATGGACGAGACGAGCGCCAGCGTGCGGGCCAGCCCGCTCACCGACTCCTCGGTCGGCTTCTCCGACACCAGCTCCTCGACCGTGACCAGATCGAACTGCTTGTCGGCGGCCGGTGAGAACTTGTGCGCGTGCGCCGCGCTCAGGTCCTTCCACGCCGGGTGGTCAACCAGGTCGTTGTCGGTGTCCGAGCGCACGAACGCGACCAGGTCGGCGACGGAGGAGAAGACATACAGGTCCTCGTCCTTGCCCAGGAACGCCTCCCACTCGTCGCCGGCGTCCCGCCAGCGGGGCGCCCACACGGTGTAGCGGTCACCGTCGGAGAGGCTCAGGCGAATGGGCACGAGGTCAGCAGCCATGCGGCACACAATAGCGACGGCCGGGGAAGGTGTCCGGCGCGGCTAGCCCCAGATATCGGTGATCGGTGGCGCGCTGGCCGCGTATCCGGTTTTGGGGAGGCCGTACATCTGCTCGATCGTGGACAGCACGTTGTAGTGGTTGATCTGTTCGCTGTAATTGCCGGGACGGACGTGCGCGCCGTAAAAGATCGTGGGGATCTGGTTTCGCGTCCCGCCGTCGTCCTCGTCGAACGTCACGATCAGCACGCTGTTGTTGGCCGCCGCCCAATTGGCGTAGCCCGACAGCTGGCGGTTCAGCCAGGCGTCCGCCTGAGCGATGGAGCCGTCGTGCATGTTGTTGTCGTTGTTGGGGATGACGAAGGACACGGTGGGCAGGCTGGCGTAGTTGCCCATCGGGAACGCGGAGAACGGCAGCGAGTTCGCCGGCGGCACGTTGGTGAAGTTGGCCCAGGGCACGTGTTTGCGCGCGTACTTGCCGGCGCTGCACGCCGGCGAGCCGACCGCGGGCAGGCCTTCGGCGAAGCCGACGAATGTGTGGCCCGCGGCCAGCAATTCGGAGCCCAGGTTGGGCGCGGCGCCGCCGTTGACCGGGCACTGGTCCGTGGTCACCCCGAAGGTGTTGCCGGCGAAGAGCGCCAGGTAATTCGGCTCGCTGGGGTGCGTTTCGGCGAACGACTGGACCATGTTGGCCCCACCCGCGGCCAGCGCGGTGATGAAGGGTGCCGACTTGTTGCCGATGATGCCGTTTTCGGAGCGGTTCTCCTCCACCACGATCACGATGTGCGCGGGTTGCGGAATGGCCGCTGCCACAAGGCCTATCCGCGGAGTCAGCGGGCTGGCCGCCAACGCGATCAAGGTCATCGCGCCGAGCAGCCCAAAGACTCGAAATGCCCTGCCCGTCAACCCTGTTGAACCCGTGATTCCGCTCAGCACTACGGGAGCATATGGGTCGACCCGGCGCGCCGCCTGTGGCGACGCGGGCGGCTTCAGCGGGGCGTTAGCGAAATGCGGCCGGATCGTTATATAAGGTCGAACACCGTGGAGGTGCGCGTTGTCGATCACCCGCTGGCGGTCGCCCGGCTGACGACGATGCGCGACGAACGCACCGACAACGAGGGTTTTCGGGCAGCGTTGCGGGATCTGACCGCCATGCTGATCTACGAGGCCACCCGGGACGCGCCCCGAGAGACCTTTCCGGTCCGCACGCCGCTGGCCGAGACGCAGGGAGTGCGGCTGGCCAAACCGCCCCTGCTGGTGCCGGTGCTGCGGGCCGGACTGGGCATGGTGGACCAGGCGCTCGCGCTCCTGCCGCAAGCCCGGGTCGGATTCGTCGGCGTGGCCCGCGACGAGGAAACCCATCGGGCGACTGGGTATTTCGAGTCGCTGCCCGACGAGCTGGCCGGTCTGCCGGTGTTCGTCATGGATCCGATGCTGGCCACCGGCGGGTCGTTGCAGTACACCGTCGGCCTGCTGCTGGAGCGCGGTGCGACCGACATCACGGTGTTGTGCGCGGTGGCCGCGCCCGAAGGCGTTGCCGCGCTTGAGAAGAAGGCGCCCGAGGCGCGCCTGTTCACCGTGGCGGTCGACGGCGGGCTCAACGAGAACGCCTACATCGTGCCGGGTCTCGGCGACGCGGGCGACCGTCAATACGGGCCGCGCTAACTCACCAGCTCTGCGCCGAGGACACCAGCTCGTCCCGCACCGCCCTGGCCCGCTGTCGGGCGTCATCCAGCTCGCCGGTCACCGCGCAGCGAACCTCGATGTAGCACTTCAGCTTCGGCTCCGTCCCGGAAGGCCGCACCACCAGCCTGACCGACGCGTCGTCGTCGCCGCCGGTGAAGATCAGCGCGTCGGCGATGTCGGTGACGGTCGCGGTGAACCCGGCCAGCGTCTCCGGTGGCGTCTCGCGCAGCCGCCGCATCAGCTCGGCGGCCTCGGCGGCGTCGGCGACGCGGCGCGACACCGCCGCGACGTCGTGCACGCCGTACCGCCGGGCGAGCTCGTCGAGCGCGTCGGAAACCGAACGGCCCCGGTCTTTGAGCGCGGCCACCAGATCGCACACCAGCACCGCGGCGCTGATGCCGTCCTTGTCGCGCACGGCGTCCGGGTCGACGCAGTGCCCGATCGCCTCCTCGTAGGCGTACACCAGCATGTCGCGCGGCAGGTCGGCATCGGCGCGCGCCAGCCACTTGAAGCCGGTGAGGGTTTCGACGTGGGTGGCCCCGTACCGGCGCGCGATGGCCGCCAGCATCCGTGATGACACCACGGTGCTGGCCACCACCGCCGCTCGGGGATCGGCGACCCGCGACAAGATGTAATCGCCCAGCAGCCAACCGGTTTCGTCCCCAGACAGCATGCGCCAGCCCGAGCCGGTGGGGACACCGACCGCGCATCGGTCGGCGTCGGGGTCGAGCGCGATCGCGACGTCGGCGGCGACCTCCGCGGCCAACGCGAGTAGCGCGTCCGTGGCGCCGGGCTCCTCGGGATTGGGGAAGGCGACGGTGGGAAAGTCGGGGTCCGGCGCGAACTGCGCTCCCACGGTGTGCACCTGCCCGAAGCCGGCGCGTTGCAACGCTTCCACGACCGCGGCACCCCCCACCCCGTGCAGCGGGGTCAGAGCCACCCGCACCGAACCGGTGCCGCGCCGCACCGCGGCGGCCCGCGCGATGTAGCGCTCGACCAAATCGGTGACGGCGGGTTGCACCGGAGCTCGGCGGATTTCGTCGGCCGGGGGAGCGGCGGCCATCGCGGCCTCGATCTCGCGGTCGGTGGGGGAGACGATCTGGATTCCGCCGTCCGTGTAGACCTTGTAGCCGTTGTCGGTCGGCGGGTTGTGCGAGGCGGTGATCTGTATCCCGGCGGCGGCGCCGGTGTGGCGTACGGCGAACGCGACCACCGGCGTCGGCACCGGCCCGGGCAGCAGCAGCACCGAGAAGCCCTGGGCAGCAAGCACTTCGGCGGTGACGGTGGCGAAAACGGCCGAGCCGTGCCGGGAGTCGCGCCCGACGATCACCGGCCTGCCGGCAAGGCCGCGCCCGTCGAGCACCCGCGCCACCGCCCAGGTGGCGCGCGACACCACCGCCACGTTCATGGCGTCGGGACCGGCGCGCACCGGACCACGCAGGCCGGCGGTGCCGAATGTGAGCGGGTGGGCAAAACGCGCGGCGAGCTCGTCGGGACCGCACGCCGCGAGTTCGGCGGCCGTCGCCGGGTCGGGATCGTGTGCGATCCACTCCGCCGCGGCGATCGCAAGCCCGGCGTGGCCGGGGGGCGCGGATCGCCGCCACTCCTCGGGCTTCATCTCAGAACCGGGCTACGACGTCGGCCAGCAGCGCGCCCATTCGGCTGGCGGACGCGGCGCCGGCGGCGAGCACTTCCGCGTGGCTCAGCGGCTCGCCGCTGATCCCGGCGGCCGCGTTGGTGACCAGCGACACCCCCAGCACCTCGGCGCCGGCCGCCCGGGCCGCGATGGTCTCGTGCACGGTCGACATGCCGACCAGATCGGCGCCCAGCGCCCGCAGCATGCGCACCTCGGCGGGGGTCTCGTAGTGCGGCCCCGGCAGGCCGGCGTAGACGCCCTGGGTGAGCCCGGGGTCGCCCTGGCGAGCGAGGTCCCGCAGCCGCGGCGCGTAGGCGTCGGTCAGGTCCACGAACTGCGGGCCGACCAACGGCGAACGCGCGGTCAGGTTGAGGTGGTCGCTGATCAGCACCGGCTGGCCCACCGCCAGGTCGGGCCGCAGGCCGCCGGCCGCGTTGGTGAGCACGACGATGCGCGCCCCGGCCGCGCAGGCCGCCCGCACCGGATGCACCACGTGGCACAGGTCGTGACCCTCGTAGGCGTGCACCCGACCGACCAGCACCAGCACCCGGCGCTCGCCGATGCGCGTCGAGATCAGCTCGCCGGTGTGCCCGACGGCGGTCGGTGGCGCGAACCCGGGCACGTCGGCCTGGGGCAGCACGGCGGTCGGGGAGCCGAGGGCGGCGACGGCCGGGCGCCATCCCGATCCGAGCACGATGGCGACGTCGTGCGCGGGCACGCCGGTGCGGTCAGCGATGACCTGCGCCGCCAGTCGCGCCAGTTCGGTGGGGTCGGACGCGGGGTCGCTCACAGTCGGGGAGCTTAGCGCCGCGACGGCCCGCGCCGGCATATGTGAAAATCTGCCGCATGAAACTTCGTAGGTGGCAGGTGGTCGGCCTGGCCGTCGCCGTTGCGGTGTCGCTGTTTTCGATCGCGGGCGGCCGGGTGCCGACGGCGCGGGCCGACGGATGCTCCGACGTTCAGCTCATCTTCGCCCGCGGCACCGCGGAGCCGCCCGGGCTCGGAGTCGCCGGAGACGCGCTGCTCGCCGCGCTGCAGCCCGCCCTCGGCTCGCGCAGCGTCGACGCGTACGCGGTGAACTACCCGGCCAGCTACAACTTCCTGCAGACCGCCGACGGTGCCAACGACGCCCGTGACCACATCGCGGAGATGGTCGACCAATGCCCGAAGACGAAGCTGGTGCTTGGCGGTTTCTCGCAGGGCGCCGCCGCGGTCTCGATGCTGGCGGGGGTGCCGCCGCTGGGCGAGCGCATCGGCAACTTCGGGTCGGCTCCGGCGCTGGATCCTGGCCTGGCCAACAAGGTGGCGGCGGTGGCGGTGTTCGGCAATCCCGGCAACCGGTTCAACACGCCCCTGTCCACCGCGGGCCAGTTCGCCGGCCGCGCCATCGACATCTGCGTTGCCGGTGATCCGGTGTGCGTGGTCGGCGGCCGGGACCGGGAGGCCCACCACGATTACGGTGTGCCGCCCTACCCCGGACAGGCGGCGGGATTCATCGCCGGACTGGTGTAACTGAGGCCGTGAAGGTCGCGGTGGGATACTGCGAGAATGCCCACCACCGCATTGGACAACGTCGAGGATGTCGTGCGGCGACGGGGCTCCGACCTGGTTGAGCTGTCCCACGCCATCCACGCCGAGCCCGAGCTGGCGTTCGCCGAGCATCGCAGCTGCGCCAAGGCCCAGGCGCTGGTCGCCGAACGCGGTTTCGAGATCACCGCGTCCGCGGGCGGTCTGGACACCGCCTTTCGCGCCGACTTCGGCAGCGGGCCGCTGACCGTCGGGGTGTGCGCCGAATACGACGCGCTGCCCGAGATCGGCCACGCCTGCGGCCACAACATCATCGCCGCATCGGCGGTGGGCACCGCGCTGGCGCTGGCCGACGTGGCCGACGACCTGGGCCTGCGGGTGGCGCTGATCGGTACCCCCGCCGAAGAGATGGGCGGCGGCAAGGCGCTGCTGCTGCAGGCCGGGGTTTTCGATGACGTCGCTGCGGCGGTGATGCTGCATCCCGGACCGGCCGACATCGCCGCGGCCCGCTCGCTGGCGCTGTCGGAAGCGACCGTGCACTACCGTGGCAAGGAATCTCACGCCGCCGTCGCGCCGCATCAGGGCATCAACGCCGCCGACGCCGTCACTGTCGCGCAGGTGGCCGTGGGGCTGTTGCGGCAGCAGCTGGCCCCCGGCCAGCTGGTGCACGGGATCGTCACCGATGGCGGCCAGGCGGTCAACGTCATCCCCGGGCACGCGACGCTGGAGTATGCGATGCGGGCGTTCGAGTCGGATTCGTTGAGACAGCTGGAGGGCAGGATGTACGCGTGCTTCGCCGCGGGTGCGCTGGCCACCGGCTGCGAGTACGAGATCGACAACCCGGCACCCCCCTACGACGAACTCAGGCCCGACGAATGGCTGGCCGACGTCTTCCGCGACGAGATGCACCGGCTCGGGCGCGAGCCGGTGGCCCGCGAGTTCGAGGCGGCGCTGCCCATGGGCAGCACCGACATGGGCAATGTGACGCACGTGCTGCCGGGGATCCATCCGGTGGTCGGGGTCGACGCCGGCGGCGCCACGGTGCACCAGCGCGCGTTCGCCACGGCCGCCGCCAGCCCGAGCGGGGACCGCGCCGTCGTGGAGGGTGCGATCATGCTGGCTCGCACGGTGGTTCAGCTGGCCCAGACGCCGGCCGAACGTGACCGCGTGCTGGCCGCGCGGGAACGGCGGGCGCACGCATGAGCCTCGCCGACGCCGCCTCCTCCTGGCTGGCCGTACACCACGACGACCTGGTCGAATGGCGCCGGCACATCCACCGCTACCCCGAGCTGGGCCGCCAGGAGTACGCCACCACCCAGTTCGTCGCCGAGCGGCTGGCCGATGCGGGGCTCAACCCCAAGGTGCTACCGGGCGGGACGGGACTGGTCTGCGATCTGGGGCCCGAACACGAGCCGCGCATCGCGCTGCGGGCCGACATGGACGCGCTGCCCATGGCCGAGCGGACCGGCGCGCCCTACACCTCCACGATGCCCAACGTCGCGCACGCCTGCGGCCACGACGCCCACACCGCGATCCTGCTCGGCACCGCGCTGACCCTGGCGTCGGTGCCGGAGCTGCCGGTCGGGGTGCGGCTGATCTTCCAGGCCGCCGAGGAGCTGATGCCCGGCGGCGCGATCGACGCCATCGCCGCGGGCGCGATCACCGGGGTGTCGCGGATCTTCGCCCTGCACTGCGACCCCCGGCTCGAGGTCGGCCAGATCGCGGTCCGGCACGGACCCATCACCTCGGCGGCCGACCAGATCGAGATCACCCTGCATTCCCCGGGCGGCCACACGTCCCGTCCGCACCTGACCGCCGACCTGGTCTACGGGCTCGGCACGCTGATCACCGGGCTGCCCGGCGTGTTGTCGCGCCGCATCGACCCGCGCAACGGCACCGTGCTGGTGTGGGGCGCGGTCAACGCGGGGGTGGCCGCCAACGCCATTCCGCAGAGCGGGGTGCTGGGCGGCACGGTCCGCACCGCCAGCCGGCAGACCTGGGTGGGCCTCGAGGAGATCATCCGCGAGACGGTGTCGGCGCTGCTGGCGCCGCTGGGCATCGACCACACGCTGCAATACCGGCGCGGCGTGCCGCCGGTGGTCAACGAGGACGTCTCGACCCGCATCCTCACCCACGCGATCGAGGCCATCGGCCCGGACGCGCTGGCCGACACCCGCCAGTCCGGCGGGGGCGAGGACTTCTCCTGGTACCTCGAGGAGATTCCCGGCGCGATGGCGCGCCTGGGCGTGTGGCCGGGCCAGGGGCCGCAGCTGGATTTGCACCAGCCGACGTTCGACCTCGACGAGCGCGCCCTGGCGATCGGGCTGCGCGTGATGGTCAACATCGTCGAGCAGGCGGCCGCGTTCTCGCTGCCCTAGCTCGTCGCACGCACGACGTGCCCGGCGATGTGTGCGTAGGTTCGCCGGGTGACGTCGGTCGCCGCGCTCATGATGTTGTAGCCGTGGTCGACGCCGGCCACCTCGTGGTACTCCGCCAATGCCCCTGCGGCGTCGAGCTTTTCGGCGTATCTACGGGCCTCGTCGCGAAGCCGGTCGTGTTCGGCCGTGACGACCAGTGCCGGTGCGATGCCCGCGATTCCGTCCGCGTTGTCACCCCAGGCGGGAGAGGCGAGGCGGTCGCGCCGCTGCGCCGGATCGGGTACATAGGCGGTGTCGAACACCTCGCCCATCCACGGTTTCATGACCGCCCGGTCGCCGGCGCTGGACAGCTTGTCGCGGGTGGGCGTCACGAGGTCAAGCGGCGCGTAATGCAGCACCTGCAACGCGATGCGTGGCCCGCCGTTCTCCAGCGCCTGCCGTGCCGCGGCGGCGCTGAGGTTGCCGCCGGCGCTCTGGCCCCCGACGCAGAGCCGGCTGCCGTCCCAGTCGCGGTCGGGGGCCGCCGCCCAGCACACGATGTCGTAGACCTGATGTGGCGCCGCGGGAAAGCGGTGACCCGGCGCCAGCACATAGTCCGGGTTGATCACCACGACGCCCGCGTTCGCGGCGAGGTATCGGCACCACGGATCGTCTTGTTCGGGGTGACCGACCACGAAGCCACCGCCGTGCACGTTGACGTAGACGGACGGGTTCGCCGTGCCGGCCGGCGGGTGGTAGACGGTTGCCGGTACGGGACCGTGCCGGGCAGGGATGGAGACCTCAGAGGTCTGGCTCCGGAATTCTGGAAACCGCACGGCGGCTTTCGGAGCCGGCCTGACCGTGGCGGCGAACGTGCGGGCCAGTGCGTCGGCGACGACTGGTGTGGAGAGAATCGACACGGGCCTTAGGAGCCGGTTCCCGGACCGATGTTGTGGGCCGGTCGAGTTCGCAGGTCGTGCACGTAATCGGCTGGCGCTCCCGCGATTTCGGCCGCATCGGCCATCACGCCCAGGTATCGCGCCGACGGCAGCCCGCCCTCCCAGGCGTCGAGCACATACAGCCATGCCAGCACGGGGTCGGTGCTGGTGTCCGACGAGATGCGCTCCACCCGGCAGCGGATCTTCTTGTGCACCCCGAACTCGGAGCCCTCCCACCGGTCGAGGTTGTTCTCGTCGGCCGGGGTCATGTCGTACAGGACGACGAACACCTTGGAATTCGGATCTTCGACGACGGTGGCCAGCGCGCCTTCCCAGCCGATGTCCTCGCCCCCGAACGTCAAGCGCCACCCGTGCAACCAGCCCGTTCCGGCCATCGGCGAATGGGGTGCGCGCTTGAGCATCTGCTCAGGATCCATGTTCGACCCGTAGGCGGCGTAGAGCGGCACGGGGAAAGCTTAGACGTCACGGGCACGAGCGGTCTTCTCCCGAGGGCTCTCGCGGCCGCGCCTCCACCTGCGGGCTGGCGGGTCACCCCGCTAGGTTGGGGCTGTGGCGACCCGCATCGTGATCCTCGGTGGAGGTCCGGCCGGTTACGAAGCCGCGCTGGTGGCCGCCACCTCACACCCCGACACCACCCACGTCACGGTGATCGACTCCGACGGGATCGGCGGCGCGGCCGTCCTGGACGACTGCGTGCCGTCCAAGACGTTCATCGCCTCGACCTGGCTGCGCACCGAGTTGCGCAGGGCACCGCGGCTCGGCTTCGACATCGACATCGACGACGCCAGGATCTCGCTGCCGCAGATTCATGCCCGGGTCAAACAACTCGCCACCGAGCAGTCGGCCGATATCACCGAACAGCTGCTCGGCATGGGCGTGCACGTGGTCGCCGGGCACGGCGAGCTGATCGACCCCACGCCAGGGCTGGCCTGCCACCGCATCAAGGCGACCCATTCCGGTCCGGGGTCCGAAGGCCCCGTCACCAGCGAGTACGAGGCCGACGTCGTGCTGATCGCGACGGGCGCCAGCCCGCGGGTCCTGCCGTCCGCGCAGCCCGACGGTGAGCGGATCCTGACCTGGCGGCAGCTCTACAACCTGGAGGCGCTGCCCGAACACCTCATCGTGGTCGGGTCGGGCGTCACCGGCGCCGAGTTCGTGCACGCCTACACCGAGCTGGGCGTACCCGTGACGGTGGTCGCCAGCCGGGACCGGGTATTGCCCTACGAGGACGCCGACGCCGCGTTGGTCCTGGAAGAGGCGTTTTCCGAGCGCGGCGTCGAGCTGGTCAAGAACGCCCGCGCCCAGTCGGTGACCCGCACCGACGGCGGCGTGCTGGTCACCCTGGCCGACGGGCGCACCGTCGAGGGCAGCCACGCCCTGATGACCATCGGGTCGGTCCCCAACACCGGCGGCCTCGGCCTGGACCGCGTCGGCATCGAGCTGGGCCGCGGCGGCTACCTGACCGTGGACCGGGTATCGCGGACCTCGGTGGCCGGCATCTATGCCGCCGGTGACTGCACCGGCCTGCTGCCGCTGGCCTCGGTGGCCGCCATGCAGGGCCGCATCGCGATGTATCACGCGCTGGGCGAGGGCGTCAGCCCGATCCGGTTGCGCACGGTGGCCGCAACGGTGTTCACCCGGCCGGAGATCGCGGCCGTCGGGGTGCCGCAAACGATGATCGACGACGGTTCGGTGTCGGCCCGCACGATCATGCTGCCGCTGCGCACCAACGCGCGGGCCAAGATGTCCGGGCTGCAACAGGGTTTCGTGAAGATGTTCTGCCGGAAGTCCACCGGCGTGGTGATCGGCGGCGTGGTGGTGGCCCCGATCGCCTCGGAACTGATCCTGCCGATCGCCGTGGCCGTCCAAAACCGCATCACGGTCAACGAGCTGGCGCAGACGCTCGCCGTTTACCCCTCGCTGTCCGGTTCGATCACCGAGGCCGCTCGTCGGCTGATGGCGCACGACGATCTCGACTAGCCTTGGTCCGACACCGTCCTACTGGCGAGTAACCGACAGGAGTTTCCCGGTGAGGAGTCCTCTGCCGTGAGCAACCCGATACAGGCGCCCCAAAGCACACAGACCTGGGCGGCTTCCACGTTGGGACCTCAGCAGCGCGCGCTGGCGTGGGAGCGACTCGGCGCCGAGCAGTTCGACGTCGTCGTCATCGGCGGCGGCGTGGTGGGCTCCGGTTGCGCGCTGGACGCCGCCACCCGCGGGCTCAAGGTGGCGCTGGTCGAGGCGCGCGATTTCGCGTCGGGCACCTCGAGTCGGTCGTCCAAGATGTTTCACGGCGGGTTGCGTTATCTGGAACAACTGGAGTTCGGGCTGGTGCGCGAGGCGCTTTACGAGCGGGAGCTGTCGCTGACCACCCTGGCGCCGCATCTGGTCAAGCCGATGCCGTTCTTGTTTCCACTGACCAATCGAGTGTGGGAACGGCCCTACGTCGCCGCGGGCATCTTCCTTTACGACCGGATGGGCGGCGCGAAATCCGTTCCGGCGCAAAGGCATCTGACCCGGGCCGGCGCGTTGCGGTTGAGCCCGGGGCTCAAGCGCAGCGCGTTGATCGGCGGAATCCGCTACTACGACACCGTCGTCGACGACGCCCGGCACACCATGACCGTCGCGCGCACCGCCGCCCACTACGGCGCGGTGGTGCGGACCTCCACCCAGGTGGTCGCGATGCTGCGCGAGGGCGACCGGGTGACCGGCGTGCGGGTTCGCGACTCCGAGAACGGCGCCGTCACCGAAGTCCGCGGCCACGTCGTGGTCAATGCGACCGGGGTGTGGACCGACGAGATTCAGGCATTGTCCAAGCAGCGCGGGCGATTTCAGGTGCGCGCGTCCAAGGGCGTGCACGTGGTGGTGCCGCGCGACCGTATCGTCAGCGACGTCGCGATCATCCTGCGCACCGAGAAATCGGTGATGTTCGTCATCCCGTGGGGCACGCACTGGATCATCGGCACGACCGACACCGACTGGAACCTGGACCTGGCCCACCCCGCGGCCACCAAGGCCGACATCGACTACATCCTGCAGACGGTCAACACCGTGCTCGCCATTCCGCTGACCCATGCCGACATCGACGGCGTGTACGCCGGGCTGCGGCCGCTGCTGGCCGGGGAGAGCGAGGAGACCTCCAAACTGTCGCGCGAGCACGCCGTGGCGGTGCCCGCGCCGGGATTGGTGGCCATCGCCGGCGGCAAGTACACCACCTATCGGGTGATGGCCGCCGATGCGATCGACGCCGCGGCCCAGTTCGTCCCGGCCCGCGTGGCGCCCTCGATCACCGAGAAGGTCAGCCTGCTGGGCGCCGACGGTTACTTCGCCCTGGTGAATCAGGCCGAACACGTTGCGGCGCTGCAAGGTTTGCATCCGTACCGGGTGCGGCATCTGCTGGATCGCTACGGTTCGCTGATCGGCGACGTGCTGGGTCAGGCGGCCGGAAACGCCGACCTGCTCAGCCCGATCAAGGAGGCGCCGGGCTACCTGAAGGTGGAGGCCCTGTACGCAGTCATCGCCGAGGGGGCGCTGCATCTCGAGGACATCCTGGCACGCCGGATGCGCATCTCCATCGAGTACTCGCACCGCGGCGTGGACTGCGCCCGTGAGGTCGCCGAGGTGGTCGCGCCCGTGCTGGGGTGGAGTGGCGCGGACGTCGAGCGTGAGGTGGCGAACTACTCCGCGCGGGTGGAGGCCGAGATCTTGTCGCAGGCCCAGCCCGACGACGTGTCGGCGGACGAGCTGCGGGCCAGTGCCCCGGAGGCGCGCGCCGAGATCCTCGAGCCGGTGCCTTTGAATTGAGCGTGTGGTGAGGCCGGCGCCGCTGCCGGTGCGCGACGGGCTCGGCCCGGCGCGGGTGCGGCTGCGCGGTGGACCGGTCCTGGCCGAGCTGACCGAGCGGTTCGGCGCCCCCGCGCGGTCGAAAGTGCTGGCCGGGGAGGTGGTCGACGCCGACGGTGCGGTGGTCGACGAGGCCACGGCGCTGCCCGCCGGCGCACACGTGTTTCTGTACCGGGAGCTGCCTCATGAAGTTCCGGTGCCGTTCGACATCCCGGTCTTGCATCGCGATGCGGACATCGTGGTGGTCGACAAACCGCACTTCCTGGCCACCATGCCCCGCGGCAGGCACGTGGCGCAGACGGCGCTGGTGCGGCTGCGCCGGGAACTGAGCCTGCCGGAGTTGAGCCCGGCGCATCGGCTCGACCGGTTGACCGCCGGGGTGTTGCTGTTCACCGCGCGCCGCGAGATGCGCGGTGCATACCAGACGCTGTTCTCGCGGGGGTTGGTGCGCAAGACGTATCTGGCGCGCGCCGGCGTGGATCCGGCACTGGTGTTGCCGCGCGTGGTGCGCAGCCGGATCGTCAAGCGGCGCGGGGTTTTGCAGGCTGTCTGCGAACCCGGAGCGCCCAACGCGGAGACGCTGGTGGAACTTGTCTCCCCGGACGGCCTGTACCGGCTGACCCCGCGCACCGGGCGCACCCACCAGCTGCGCGTGCACATGGCCGCCCTCGGCGTGCCGATCGACGGAGACCCGTTGTACCCCAACATCATTGACGTGCCGGCCGACGACTTCAGCACTCCGCTGCGGCTGCTGGCGCAGCGCCTCGAGTTCGACGATCCGGTGACCGGTGCCCGGCGGGAATTCGTCAGCCGGCGATCGCTGGGCTGATTTCGTCGGAGGCCGGTGGCGCCCAGGCGCTAAAGCTCCTTACCGGGTTGGGTTATCGGGTGGGACCGGGAGGCCGGGGCAGACCGCGATGTAGGGGATGTTTGGTGATACCCACTCTTTCCACTGCTGGTGGCTCATGTTCGCGGTGAGCTTGTTGCATAACAGCGCGGGCCACGCCGCCGGGGATGGTGCGGGCCACAGCCGCAGTGTCTTGTCGTCGCTTCCGGAGACGAAGCGCTGCCCGTCGGGGCTGAACGCCACACTGTTCACCGTGTCGGTGTGGCCGGTCAGCGGCGCGCCGATGGGCTGGCCGGTGCTGGCGTCCCACACCCGCACGGTCTTGTCGTTGCTGCCGGAGACGATGCGCTTCCCGTCGGGGCTGAACGCCACACCGAACACCCCGTCGGTGTGGCCGGTCAGCGGCGCGCCGATGGGCCGGCCGGTGGCGGCGTCCCACAACCGCAGCGTCGGATCCCAACTGCCGGAGACGATGCGTTTCCCGTCGGGGCTGAACGCCACACTCGTCACCGTTTCGGTGTGGCCGGTGAGCGGCGCGCCGATGGGCTGGCCGGTGGCGGCGTCCCACAACCGCAGGGTCTTATCCCGACTGCCGGAGACGATGCGTTTCCCGTCGGGGCTGAACGCCACACCGTACACCGCGTCGGTGTGGCCGGTCAGTGGGGCGCCGATGGGCTGGCCCGTGTCGGCGTCCCACAACCGCACCGTCTTATCCGAACTGCCGGAGACGATGCGTTTCCCATCGGGGCTGAACGCCACACTCCACACCAAGTCGGTGTGGCCGGTCAGCGGCGCGCCGATCGGCTCGCCGCTGACCGAGTCCCACAGCCGCAGCGTCTTGTCGGCGCTGCCGGAGACGATGCGCTTGCCGTCCGGGCTGAACGCCACACTGCGCACCCAGGCGGTGTGACCGATGAACGGGGCGCCGAGGGGCTGGCCGGTGAACGAGTCCCACAGCCGCAGCGTCTTGTCGGCGCTGCCGGAGACGATGCGCCGCCCGTCGGGGCTGAACGCCACCTCGAGCACCCTGCCGGTGCGGGCGGCCATGGATTGGTCCGCGGCTGGGTCCCATACCCGCAGCGTCGCGTCGCGGCTGCCG
The DNA here is from genome assembly GCF_001665645.1 of Mycobacterium sp. 852002-30065_SCH5024008. Taxonomy (NCBI): domain Bacteria; kingdom Bacillati; phylum Actinomycetota; class Actinomycetes; order Mycobacteriales; family Mycobacteriaceae; genus Mycobacterium; species Mycobacterium sp. 852002-30065_SCH5024008. The sequence continues at coordinate 15,688 of NZ_LZSZ01000087.1, forward strand.
GAGACGATGCGCTGCCCGTCGGGGCTGAACGCCACACCGTACGCCGCGTCGGTGTGGCCGGTCAGCGGGGCGCCGAGGGGCTGGCCGCTGGCCGCGTCCCAGATTCGCAGCGTCTTGTCGTCGCTGCCGGAGACGATGCGCTGCCCGTCGGGGCTGAATGCCAGGCTTTCAACCGTGCCGGTGTGGCCGGTCAGCGGGTCGCCGAGGGGCGCGCCGGTGCGGGCGTCCCACACCCGCACCGTGGTGTCGTCGCTGCCGGAGCTGATCCGCTTGCCGTCGGGGCTGAATGCCACGCTTTCCACCCAGTCGGTGTGGCCGGTGATCGGGGAGCCGAAGGGCTCGCCGGTGGCAGCGTCCCACAGCCGCAGCGTCTTGTCGGCGCTGCCGGAGACGACGCGCCGCCCGTCGGGGCTGAACGCCACACTGGTTACCGTGCCCTTATGGCCGGTCAGCGGGGCGCCGATCGGCTGGCCGGTGCCGGCGTCCCACAGCCGCAGCGTCTTGTCGGCGCTGCCGGAGACGACGCGCCGCCCGTCGGGGCTGAACGCCACACTCCACACCGTGTCGGTGTGGCCGGTCAGCGGAGCGCCGATCGGCTGGCCGGTGTCGGCATCCCACAACCGCACCGTGGTGTCGGCGCTGCCGGAGACGATGCGCCGCCCGTTTGGGCTGAACGCCACACTGCGCACCGTGTCGGTGTGGCCGGTCAGCGGGGCGCCGATCGGCTGGCCGGTGTCGGCGTCCCACAGCCGCAGCGTCTTGTCGCGGCTGCCGGAGACGATGCGCCGCCCATCCGGGCTAACCGCCACACTGTTCACCACGTCGGCTGTCTGGATGATCTTGACGGTGCTCCGCCGCGCGATTACTCCGGTGAAGAGCGCACCGTTGTCGGCGTTCGGCGAGATGCGCGGAGCGGCCAGGATCTGCTGCAGCGCCCGCACATCACCTCCACCCTCGACACCGGCGAGCATGGCCTGCCCTTGCCAGGCCAACGTCAGGGCGACTCGTTCGCGTCCGGTTCGCTGTGTTCCTTCTTGTTGTTTCACGATTGCGATTGACGCCGCTACCACCGCGAGGATGGTAAGGAGAGCGAGGCCCGCGATCCCGACTCGACGAACGCGCCGGAAGCGCCGCTGTTCCCGCACATCGTCGCTGGCCAGCTCATGCTTGGATTTCCCGTGGATGGGCGCGGCCAGCTCGGTAACCTTGTCGCGGAACGCGGGTGCATACGCATCCCACGGCGCGTCGCCGCTGACATCGACGCAGAGCGGTTCGGCGGCCAGCACCCCGGGCTCCGTCAGAACCGGTAACGCGACATCCGATCGGTCGGGATCAAACCGCCGGGTTTCTTCGTCCCAGTGCAGCTGCCCCTCGGCCACCACAATCAACAGCTGCTCCGGTCCACGCCGTTGCAGCCAGTAGCCGACCTCCTGGTCGACCCGATGCGAGACCGCCGCTTGCGGGGACAGCAGCACAACCAGATAGCGGGAGCGATCCATCGCATTGGCGACCTTGCCCCACAGGCTGGGATTGGCGTCCAGGTCGGTGGTATCGCGAAGCACCCGCAGCGCCTTCAACTGCCCCACCCGACGACCGATGCGATGCAAGCCCTTCTGAATCCCGGCAGCGACGTTCCCATCTTTGTGGCTGTAGGACAGAAAGGCGTCGTAGGCGAACGAAGGTCGCCGAGCCTGGGTTGGCGGCGGCTCCGCACGTAGTGCGCTGTCGGTGGACATTCGGACCCCCAATTTCGACGGGCTGCTTCCGCATCGTCAATCAGGCGAGCCAACAGACAACAGGGGCTTTCGTCCCGAAACGGGTGGTCGAAGTCCCGTCGGGGACTTTGGTCTCTTGTAGTGGGTGTATCGAGGTGTTCGGATCAGCAGGAGTTGATGCTGGCAGACCGATTTCCGCGCTAGTCCGGAGGACGTGATGGAGTGCCCGAACTGCTCGACACCGCATTCAGATGCTGCCCGCTTTTGTGCCCGTTGCGGCACGCCGCTGCATCCCGGCATCGATCGCGCTCAACATTTTGCTGCCGTCCCCGATGAGCCGGTGCGCGCGCTGGCGGTGATGAGCACACTAATGCCGCATTTGGCGGCTGGTCGTCAAAGCGCGTACCGCAATGCCGTCGCGCTGGCGCTGTTGGCGGCGCTGGTGGCCGCCGCGTTCGGGGTGCTCTCGATTTCGCTGGTGTTGGCGGCGGTGGCATTGCCGGCGGTCGTGCTCGCCTACATCCACGACCACAATGTGTGGCGTGATGAACCGATCACCGTGGTCGGCGTGGGTTTTTTGCTCTCGCTGCTGCTGGGTGTGGGTGTGGGTGTGTTGGAGGACCAGTTCACCAAGGGGGTCGTGCTGCTCGTGCCGGTCCACCGACTGCCTTCGGCGAGCCGGATCCTTGAACTCGGTGTGCTGGTGCCGGTGGTCGGCTTTGTTGCGGTGTTGATCGCGCCGATGCTGATCACCGCCCGGGCGGCGTTTCGCCATCCCATCGATGCCCTGATTACCTGCTCGTTGAGCGGTGCGGCGTTGTCGCTGGGCTTGAGCATCGTCGTCCAGCGCGGCGCGTTCACCCACATCGATCCGGCCGCCGGGGACCCGGCGCACGTGGCTTTCATCGCGCTGACGCTGGGATTTTTGCAGCCCATCGTGTTCGCTACCGCTGCGGCGGGCACGGTGATCCGGCTGCGCGAGGCCACCGGAAAGCCCCTTGTCGGTGTGGCACAAGGATTGACGCTGATCGTGCTCTACGAGCTTGCCACCACCTTGCTGGAGCCGTACGGCACCCGAGGCATCGTGCTGACCACGGTGGTAGCGCTGGTGCTGGCCGCGGCGGGACTGATCGCAGCGCGCAACGAGCTGCATCGAGGCCTGCTCGCTGAAGCCGAAGAAGCCCTCAGCGGGGACAAGGCCCTGGCGCATCCGGCTGTCGCCGAACAGGTCTGCGCGCATTGCGGGGCCGCGATGGTGCCCGGTGCTGCGTTCTGCCAGGTATGCGGAACCGCCAGCGCCGCACTGGCTCACGATGCCCGGCCTCCCTCACCTGCCGGCGGTAAGCCGGTGGCCTGACCGCGCCATATCGACACCGAGGAGAAACGATGTCGTCTGCTGCACCGCCGCCGTCCGAACAGACCCCACCGCAGCCGAGCTACCCCGCGACCGGGGGACGCGTGGGGCACCGATGGGGGCCCGGGGTGATCGCCGTGATCATCACCGTGGTCGTCCTCATCGCCGCGGGCCTCACAGCGTTGTTCGTGTTCCCACCAAGACACGCCACGCCGACGACCAAACCAACCCCGACCTCCATGGCGGACGGCCGGCGCGCACCCGCCGCGCCTGCCCTGGTGGCCAAAGACGCGATCAGCCTCGACGACGTCTCGATCACCCCCGCCCCCGGCTGGAAGGTCGTACTCCGAGAAAATAACTTCTCCGTGGTTCTGGGCAGCAACGGGAGAGAGTTCATGCACGTCAAAGTGCAACAGACAACTGCCGACGACGTCGCACCGATATTTCTCGGGTGGACCAGAAGCCCGAAAAACATATTCCATTTGACGAGCGTTGAGGTCGAGCAGGCCTCCAAGCCGGAGAAGTTGAACAGCTCCCACTTCCAGCAGGCGCAGTACGCCCGCTACAGCGGTGATCTGTCAACCCAGCAGGGCACGATCACGGTGTATGGGGTGCTCGGGGCGCTGCTGAACACCTCCACCGGAGAGGCGGCCTTCATCAATCTGTTCACCCCCGGCTCAGACCTACGCGACGCAGCCTGGCCGGACGCCGAAACCATGATCAGCTCAATGCTCTGACGGTGCCCGCGCCATCGACGCCGAGGAGAAATGATGTCATCAGCTGCACCGCCGCCGCGCGAACAGGCCCCACCGCCGCCGAGCTACCCCGCGGACGGGGGGCGCGTGGGGTACCGATGGGGGCCCGGGGTGATCGCCGTGATCATCACCGTGGTCGTCCTCATCGCCGCCGGCGTGACGGCGTGGTTCGTGTTCCCGCCCAAACATCACATCCTGACGAGCGAACCGGCCCCGGCCTCCACGGCGTACGGCCCGCCTGTGTCCGCAGCCCTCGTGGCCAAAGCCGCGGTCAGCTTCGATGACGTCTCGATCACCCCCGCCCCCAACTGGATGGCCATAAAGCAAGACAACGGCTCCGTGATTCTGAACAACGACGACGACACCGCGTACATGCTGGTCGTGGTCCAAACAACGATTGCCAAAGACGTCACGCAGGTACTTCCCGGGTTTATCGGATCGGCGACGAAACCTTTGACCAACGTTAAGGTCGAGCCGGCCTCCAAGCCGGAGAACTTGAACGGCTCCCATTTCCAGCAGGCGCAGTACGCCCGCTTCAGCGGCAATCTGTCAGAACAGCACGGCACGACGACGTTGTACGGAATCGCCGGCGCGCTGCTGAACACCTCCACCGGAGAGGCGGCCCTCATCAATCTGTACACGACCGGCTCAGATCTTCGCGACGCGAACTGGCCCGACGCCAAAGTCATGATCAACTCAATGCTCTGAGACTCATTTCTCTGGCCTCGACGCCTCAACCGGGAACGGAGGAAAACGCTTCACGCTGACGAAGGCCTAGGCCGGGCGACCTAGAGCGGTGCCTTTCTGGGATCGGTAGCGGACCGCTCGGTGTCTGCTGACTCGCGTAGTCCACTTCCCCGGTGACGGGGTCGGCGCGAGCGGATACTGATCCCGGAGCGTCGAGGAAAGGCGCGAGGCAATGTCGAACAATCACAAGGTCAGGAAGGTCATTACCGGGGTGCTGCTGTCCGGCGGCGTGGCGGTGGCGGGTCTGGGCCTGGCCGCGGGCACCGCCGAGGCGGAGCGCGGTATTGCACCGCAAGTGATCGGCCCCTTGCCCCTGGACAACTTCACGGTCCCGCACGACTGGTGCCCGGGGCAACCGTTGCCGATGCCCGATGTCCGTTGGGATATGGGCGTGTGCCACCACTGGTACTGGGTCCCCGTCGGCGGGATGGGCAACGTTGGCCAGTTCGTGTGGGAGGGCGACGCTCCCCGCCGGCCGCTAGGTCCGCCGCCTTGCTACGGAGCACCCATCTGCTTGCCCGGCCTGTAGTGGAAATCTTCCGGGCCGCGTGAGCAGTCCGCGATCGGGTAGCCCGCGGCTATGCGGTGCATTTCGACGACTATCGCGTCTTCGCTTCACCGCTGGCCGACTTCACGCGCGAGATGCAGCGCCGCGGCATCGCCGATCGGATCATCGAGGTGCCCCGCGTCGCGTCGGTGACCGTCTAGAGCGTCCGTCGGCGGTCCCCCGTTAGCATTCTTCGAGGCGCCGACCCCGGCTAATACTTTGGATACCCTAAGGTCGCCGGTATATCGTTCTCACGGTCCGGAACTCGACGGGAAGGGAGCGGGCGGCGCCCTGGGGGGTGAATGCGTAATGTTTCCGGGCTCTTTGCAACTTGGTAATCGAAAATTTCCGGCTGCGTACCCGGCGTAGACAAGGTGAGATGTGATGGACTTATTCGCGCCACCCGAGGTCACCTCGACGCTCATCCATTCCGGTCCCGGGGCGGGTTCGCTGATCGAGGCGGCTGGCGCGTGGCAGAATCTGGGCGTCGAGTTGGAAAACTCGGTTGCCGTGTATGCGTCCGCGTTGTCGTCGTTGATCGATTCGTGGGACGGCCCATCCTCGATGGCGATGCTGCAGGCCGTACAGCCCTACCTCATCTGGCTGCGCACCACCGCGCAGCAGGCCCAGCAAATGGCCACCTCGGCAGAGTCCGCCGCGGTGGCGTTCACCGCCGTCCGCTCGGCGGTGGTGCACCCCTCCGTCGTCGCCGCCAACCGGACGCAGCTGGCGCAGTTGCTGGCCACCAACCGGTTCGGGCAGAACACCGCGGCAATCGCGGCGACCCAGGACGAATACCAGACCATGTGGGCGAACAATTCCGCGGCGATGACCCGATATCAGGCGGCGTCGTCACAAGCGACCACGTCGTTGTCGCAATTCAATTCGCCGCTCGCCATCACGAATCCGGCGGGGACGCTCAACCAACAGGGAGTGGTGTCCAACGCCCTGCTCAACTCCACGGCCTCCAGCACAGGGAACGTCATCGACTCGCTCGGCGTCACCCCCTTCGACCCCAACGCCGGCTGGTTCAGCTATTTCAGCACCTGGGGTAACCAGTTCATCTCGTCCGGGTTCCCCGTCAACCTGCTCAGCTACCTGGCGCAGAACACCTCGGCCCAGGCGCTGCAAGGCGTGGGCAGCGACATCGGCCTGGGGCTCTCGGAGGGCGAGGGAGCGCTCGCGTCGTCGGTGACCAGGCTGGCCAGCGCCTTGCAAGCCGCACCCGGGGGAGCGGCCGCGGCGGCGACGGGGGTCGGGGTTTCGCTGGGCAAGCTGACCGCCCCGCCCGCGGTGGTGGGCCTGCTACCGGCGACGCAGACGCCGGTGCAACTCGCATCGTCGGTGTCGCCCCTGCCCGCCGACGCCGGGCTCACCGGCATGCCGGTCATGCCCATGATGGCGCCGGCCACCAACTCGGCGGGCAGCGGTTGGCGCAAGCGGAAGCAACAGAAGTTTGAGGACCTTGAATACGGGGCGGAACTCCCGAAGAAGGTGATTCACCGACCGCCAAGCGGGGGATGAGAGCCGATGACGCCTCCCCACTCCGGAAGTCGATTCTCGCCGCCGGATAGGTTAATCGCGGCGCAAATATCTTGTCGCCCAAGCAAAATAACCGTGCGCGTCTTGTTCGGTTGGGCGAGACGTGATTGATTTCGGGCTGCTGCCGCCCGAGATCACTTCGGCGCTGATCCACTCCGGACCCGGCGCCTGGTCAATGATCGAAGCGGCCGGCGCGTGGCAAGAGCTCAGCGCCGAACTGGAGGCGGCCGCGAGCAGCTATACCGCGGAGTTGGCGTCGCTGGCCGGGACGTGGCAGGGTCCGTCCTCGGCGGCGATGGCCCAGGCCTTCGAGCCCTACCTGGCCTGGTTGCGGACCACCGCGGCGCAATGCCAGGAAATCGCCGCATCGGTCGAAACGGTCACGGCCGCATTCGAATTGACCCACTGGACGGTGGTGCATCCCTCTGTCGTCGCGGCCAACCGGGCGCGGTTGGCGATGTTGCTGGCCACCAACTTCTTCGGTATCAACGCTCCGGCCATCGCCGAAACCGAAACCGAGTACAACGCCATGTGGGTCAACAACTCGGCGGCGATGTATCGCTACGGCGCGACCTCGCTGAACGCGGTCAAGCTCTCTCCGCTCTCGTCTCCGCCGCCCGTCGCCAACCCCTCGGGGGTCTCCACCCAGGCCTCGCTGGTGCCGGCCGCCAACGCGCTGGCAAGCTCTCAGACTTCCACGGGGTCGATCATCGACGCGCTCGGCGTCACCCCGTTCGACCCCAACAAGGGCTGGTTCGGCTACACCAGCATCTGGGGTTGGCAGTTCATCGCCGGCGGATTCCCCGTCAACCTGCTCAGCTACCTGGCGCAGCTCAATGCGGCCCAGGCACTTTCAGGCGTTGGCGCCGACATCGGCCAGGGCCTGGCGGAGGGTTCGGCTGCCTTGGCATCGGCGGATGCGAGCCTCGTGAACGCCCTCGGCTCCGGGGCGCTGGCGCCTCGGGGCGCGCTGGGCGTTTCCGTGCTGGTGGGCAAGCTGAGCATGCCGCCCGCGACGGTGGGGATGCTGCCCGGCGCGCAGTCGCCGGTGCAGCTCGCCTCGGCGGTGTCCGCGCTTCCGGCGGGGGCGGGGCAGACCCCCGCCATGCCGGTGGCGCCGATGCGGCCGCCGGTGGGCGGCAAGGGTGGCCGGGGTGACGGGCGCGACTACGAGGACATCGAAATCGGCGCGGAGCTGCCCGGCACCGTTATTAAACGGCCGCCTTCAGCGGGATAGCTTGTCCGCCAAGGCATCCCGGCCATCTGGCTTTCGCGGGCCGCCGGGTTCGTCCTCGGCGAGGGTGAAATAGCTTTCCTCCTCCTGCAGGAAATGCAGGCGTAGCAGGGCATGCAACCCGTATAGGCAGGCGAGCAGGTCGTCGAGCTGGTCGGGGCCGATCGCCCCGCTGCTCTGGGCCAAGGCCAGATGCGCGCCGATCCGGTCGGAGAGTCGCTGGATCTCCGCGTGGGTGCGGCTCATGGGGGCGGTCGCTTCCCTGGTGCCCAGCGGATCGGCCAGCGCGGGATAGAGCTGCGTCTCCTCGGCTTGCTCGTGCGGGATGATGCGCTCGGTGAGCACGGCGTGCGCGCGGCTGATCGCCTCCAGCGCCGACTGGTCGGGCGCGGCGGCCAACTGGTCGGCGGCGTCGCGCAGCAGGTCCACGGCGTCGCGCAGCTCGTCGTGTTCGGCGTCGAAGCGCCGCAACATCTGCTCGGTCGACGCGGGGAGGTCGACCTCGATGTCCGGGTTGCCGCGCAGTGCGCGCAGCGCGTTGAGGATCACGGCGACGTCGATGCCCTCCTGCACCAGTGCGCCGACCGCCGGTGGGAGCCAACCGATGGCGGCGACGGCCATCGCCGCCAGCGACAGGACCATGCCGACGACCGCGCTCTGCACGGCGATGCGCCGCGACCAGCGGGCGATGTCCATCGCGTCGGCGAGCCGCTCCAGCCGATCGGTGGTCAACACGATGCCGGCGGCCTCCGAGGACGCGGTGGCACCGCGGGCGCCCATCGCCACGCCGACCGTGGCCGCAGCCAACGCGGGTGCGTCGTTGACCCCGTCGCCGACCATCACGGTCACCGCGCGCTCCCGCTCGGTGCGCACGGCGGCCACCTTGTCGGCCGGGCTTTGTTCCGCGTACACCTCGTCCAAACCCAGCACGGCGGCGACCTCGCGGGCGGGTTCGGCGCGGTCTCCGGTCAGCATGACCAATCGGTTCAGCCCGGCTTCGCGTAGCCGGCGCAGCGTTCGCGGCGCATGGCGGCGCAACGGGTCGCGCAGCAATACCGCGCCGATGGGCCGCCCGTCGGCGCAGACCCAGGCGATCGCGGCGCCGTCCAGCAGGGCGCGATTGACCACCGCGCGGGCCCATTCCGCGGTCGCTGTATCGTGCGAGAGTTTGCCGATGTGGACCCGCCGACCGTCCAGGGTGGCGGTGACGCCGCGGCCCGGTTCCTCGGCTACCTCGGTGGGTATCGACAGCGGCAGACCGCGGGCCCGCGCCGCGGTGACGATCGCCTCGGCCAGCACGTGCGGAGACATCTGATCCACCGAGGCGGCCACCCGCAGGATCTCGAGCGCATCGCGGCCGGGCGCGGCCGCGACGTCGATGACGACGGGACGCCCCATGGTCAGGGTGCCGGTTTTGTCCATCACCAAAGTCGTTGCGTGGCCGAGGTTTTCCAGCGCGCCACCGCTGCGGATGACCACGCCGCGCCGCGACGCCCGCGACAGCCCGGACACGATCGCGACCGGTGCCGCGAGCAACAGCGGGCACGGCGTCGCCACCACCAGCACCGCCACCGCCCGCACCGGTGACCCGCTGGCGAGCCAGGCCGCCCCGGCCACCAACAGCGTCAACGGCAAGAACCACGCCGCGTACCGGTCGGCCAGCCGTACCACCGGCGCGTTCTCCGCTCCGGCCTCCGCGGCCAGGCGGACGATCTGTGCGTAGGTGCTGTCGGCGGCGGTGGCGGTGGCGTGAATCTCAAAGGCGCTGCCCGCGTTGACAACCCCGCTGCGCACCGGCTCGCCCACGCCGCGCTCGACCTGCAGCGGTTCGCCGGTCAGGACCGATTCGTCCAGCACCGCGATCGCGCCGGAAATGCGCCCGTCGACGGGCACCACTTCGCCCGGGCCCACCACGAGCAGATCGTCGACCGCGACCTCGTCCAGCGCGATCACGTCGACCGCCGACCCGACGCGGCGGCGGGCGAATCGCGGCGCGTGTTCCAGCAGCGCCCGCAGATCGTGGGACGCGCGGCGCTCGGCCGCGGCCTCCAGCGCCCGCCCGCCGGCCAGCATGACCGCGATCAACGCGCCCGCGAGGTACTCGCCCACCAGCAGCGTGCCGAGCAGCGACAACACCGCGATCAGATCGACCCCGAATCGGCCCCGGCGCAGGGCGGCCAGCACCCACACCACCGCGGGGACCACCGCCACCACCGTGCCCGCGATCCAGCAGCCGTCGGCGACCCGCGGCGCCCCGGCAAGCCAGGCGATCCCCCCGGCCGCCAACGCGACGACGGTCACCGCGGCAAGGATCGGTTCGACCCACTGAGCGGGCCGCAACCAGCCCCGGCGTGCCATAGCGCCCATGCGTGCCAGCGTGGTCCCGCGTTCCCAAATGGGCTAGGGCCGGATGGACGCGGATTGAGGACTCAGGTCACTAGAAGGCCAGCCGCCCTCTGGCCAGCATGGAGACGTGACTGAGATATCTACGCCGGGGTCCATCCCGATCTCCACCATCACCGGTGACCCCGTGGCCCGCGTCCCGGCCGACGCCACGATCGCCGACGCCGCCAGGGCCATGGTGACCTGCGACGTGGGAGCCGTCGTGATCGGCGACGAGGCACGGCCGGGCGCGCTGGTCAGCGAGCGTGACATCGTGCGGGCGGTAGCCGCCGGGCGAAACCTCGCCACCGCACCGGTCTCCGACGTGGCCAGCACGAAACTGGTGTGGTGTGACGCCGAAGCCTCGGTCGACCAGGTCGCGGCCCGGATGATGGACCGCTATATCCGCCACGTGCTGGTGGAACGCGACGGCGCGCTGGTCGGCATCGTGTCGGCGCGCGACCTGCTGGGCGTCTACACGGAATTCGATTCTTGAAATCCCGGGCGCTGGCCGCGTTGGTCGGCGGGAGCCTGGCCGGACTGACGGGGTGGGATCTCCTGCAACGCCGTCACACCATCCTGCGCAACTACCCGATCATCGGGCACCTGCGGTTCCTGCTGGAAGCCGTCGGCCCGGAACTGCGCCAGTACATCGTGACGGACAACGACGCGGAGCGGCCGTTCAGCCGCGACCAGCGCCGCTGGGTGTACACGTCGTCGAAGCTGGCCAATCGGTACTTCGGCTTCGGCACCGACAACGACCTGGAACGGGTGCACAACTATCCGATCATCAAGCACGCGGCGTTCCCCGTCGCAGCGCCGGTGGGCGAACCCGAGCACCCCGACCCGGCGGTGCCGTTGCCGGCGGCCAAGGTGCTGGGCGGCGCGCGGGGGCGCACCAAAGCCTTCCGCCCGTCGTCGGTGGTCAACATCTCCGGGATGAGCTTCGGCGCGCTCGGCGGCGCGGCCGTCACCGCCCTGAACAAGGGCGCGGCCATCGCCGGCGCCTTGCACACCACCGGCGAGGGCGGGGTGTCGCCGTATCACCTGGGTGGCGGCGACCTGGTCTGGCAGATCGGCACCGGCTACTTCGGTTGCCGCGGCGACGACGGCCGCTTCAGCCTGCCCCGGCTGATCGATCGGGTGGCGGCCACGCCGGCGATCCGCGCCATCGAGATCAAGCTCAGCCAAGGCGCCAAGCCGGGCCTGGGCGGCGTGTTGCCGGGCGCCAAGGTCACCCCCGAGATCGCCGCCATCCGCGGCGTTCCGGTCGGGGTGGACTGCAGGAGCCCGGCCGGCCATTCCGCGTTCCGTGACGTCGACGGGCTGTTGGAGCTGGTGGAGACCATCGCCGCCGAGACGGGCCTGCCGGTCGGCATCAAATCGGCGGTCGGGGAGGAACGGTTCTGGTGTGACCTGGCCGCGCGGATGGCCCGCACCGGGACGGGCGTCGACTTCGTGACCGTCGACGGCGGGGAGGGCGGCACCGGCGCCGCCCCGCTGGTCTTCAGCGACCACGTCGCCCTGCCTTTCAAATGGGCGCAGCCCCGGGTCTACCGGGCCTTCGCCGAGCACGGGCTGCACCACGATGTGGTCTTCGTCGGGTCGGGCAAGCTCGGCATCCCGGAGAACGCGCTGCTGGCGCTGGCCACCGGCTGCGACATGATCAACGTCGGCCGAACCGCCATGTTCTCCATCGGCTGCATTCAGGCCCAGCGCTGCCACACCGGCCGCTGCCCGTCGGGCGTGGCCACCCAGTCACCGTGGCTGCAGCACGGCCTCGACCCGGACCTGAAGTCGGTGCGCTGCGCCAACTACCTCGCCACCCTGCGCTTCGAGTTGCTGCAGCTCGCCCGCACCTGCGGCTACGTCCACCCGGCGCTGGTGCCGCTGGAAGCCATCGAACTTCTCGACATCGACATGAAGACGGTGCGGGTCAACGAATTGTTGGGTTACCAGCCCGACTGGGGACTGCCGAGCCGGGCGGACATGGAGGCGATCACGGCCGTGATGTCCGGTGGCGCAAGATGAGCTTGCGGATCTCGCTGACCCACAGGACCGTGCTGGCCATGGCCCCACACACCAGCCACTGGCTCGGGGACAGCGGCGTGGTGGTGAAGGCGGTGTTGAGAACCGGCAGCTGAACAACGGCCACCTGCAGCAGCGCCGATAACCCGATCGCCGCCCACAACCAGCCGTTGGCGAAAAACCGGTGGAAGGCGGTCCGGGTCTCGGAACGGGCGTTGATGGTGTTGATCAGCTGGGCGATCACCAGCACGGTGAAGCCCGCGGTGCGGGCGGTGTCCAGGGACGACGGCAGGGGTCCGCCGGGCGCGTAGAGGTGGATCGTGACGAGCGTCGCGGCCGCCACCGCCGCGCCGATCACGACGATGTTGTTCCACATCCGGGCGTCGATGACCCGATCCGAGGCCGTGCGCGGCGGCCGGCTCATGACGTCTTCGGTGTGCGGGTCCACGCCCAGCGCCAGGGCCGGCGCGCCGTCGGTCAGCAGGTTGATCCACAGGATCTGCGTGGCCAGTAGCGGCAGCGCGACGGTGTGGCCCTGCGACAGGCCGATCGCCCCGGCCAGCACGACGCCGAAGAAGACGGTGAAGATTTCACCCATGTTGGAGGACAGCAGGTAGCGCAGGGTCTTCTTGATGTTCGAGAAGATGCCCCGGCCTTCGCGAATGGCCTGGACGATGGTCGCGAAGTTGTCGTCGGCGAGGATCATGTTCGCCGCTTCTCTGGCGACCTCGGTGCCGGTGCGGCCCATGGCGATACCGATGTCGGCCGCCTTCAGCGCGGGCGCGTCGTTGATACCCTCCCCGGTCACGGCGACGATCTCGTGGTCGGCCTGCAGCGCGTCGATGATGCGCTGTTTGTCCGCCGGATCGACCTGGGTGTACTGCGAGTGCAGGCGCACCGTTTCCCGCAGCTGCTCGTCATCCAGCGTGGCGAGTTCAGCGCCGGACACGGCCGACTCGCCGTCTTCGATACCCAGCTTCCGGGCGATGCGCGCCGCCACCCGGGGATGGTCGCCGGTGATCATCACGACCCTCACCCCGGCGCGGCGCGCCTCGGCGATCGCCGCCGCCGCCTCCGGTCGGGGTGGATCCGTGATCCCCACCATGCCCAGGTACACCAGGTGCCCTTCGGACCGGCAGGCGACCGCGACGGTGTGCAGGGCGTCGAGCGCCAGCCGCTCGGCATCGCTTCGGATCGCGGCCCGTGTCGAGTCGTCGAGCCGAGCCAGCCGATCGCCGGCCATTAGGTGCGTGCAGTGGCCGAGCACCTCGTCGGGCTCGCCCGTCGTCACGTCGGCCGGAGTCGGGCGGGGTCCGTCGCCGAGCTTCCGTCGGGCCACCAGGAAGGCCGCGGCGAGGGGATCGCCGTGGATCGTCCACCGACCGTCGTGCGCGTCGAGGGTGGCATTACAGGCGGCGGCGGCGCCCCCGTCGAGCACCAGGGCGGCCTGGCGCCGCAGGTCGTCGCCCTCGGGCAGCGCCGACCCGCCCCGCTCGAGGCGACCCTCGGGCCGGTACCCGGCGCCGGTGACTTTCACCTCGCCGAGGGGGGTGACGACCCGCACGATCGTCATCTCCCCGGTTGTGAGCGTGCCCGTCTTGCCCGAGCACACCACCGACGCCGACCCCAGGGTCTCGGCGGACGACAGCTCCTTGACGACGGCGTTCTGGCCGGCCATCCGCCGCATGCCCAGCGCGAGCACGACCGACATGATGGCCGGCAGGCCTTCCGGCACGGCCGCCACGGCCAGCGATACGCCCAGCAGCGCTGCCGTCACCACGTCGTGGGCGGTATGCATGCCGAAAACCAGGAGAATGGTCGCGATCACCACGACGGCGATCACCAGCACTCCGATCCCCAGCAGTCGGCTGGCCCGGGCCACCTCGCGCTGCAACGGTGTCGACTCATGGTCGGCGATGCGCACCAGGCCGGCGATCTGCCCGGTCTGGGTCGCCATCCCCGTAGCGGTCACCACCGCCCGCCCGACGCCCGTGCTGACCGCGGTGCCCTTGAACACCATGTCCGCTCTGTCCCCGAGCGCCGAAGGCTCGGCCAGGGTCCGGGCGTCCTTGAGCACCGGTTCGCTCAGGCCCGTCAGCGCGGCCTCCGACACCTCCAGCCCCGCGGCCGACAGCAGCCTGGCATCGGCCGCCACGGCATCCCCCTCGGCGAGCAGCAGCACGTCGCCGGGCACCACCTCGCTCGCGGGAACGGTGCGCCGCGTGCCGCCGCGGAGGACGGTCGCCGAGGTCGCGGCCATCCGCGCCAACGCACTGACCGCGCGCTCCGCGCGCGCTTCCTGCGCGTAACCCAGGAGCGCGTTCAGGACGAGGATCACCGCGATCACCACCGCGTCGACGGGCCAGCCGCCGGCCCCCTCCACAACCCAGACCGCGAGGGAGGCGACCAGCGCGGCGAGCAGCAGGTAGATCAGGGGGCTGCGAAACTGCGCCAGCAGCTTTTGGTAGGCCGGTGGCGGCGGAACGCTCGCGATATCGTTCGCGCCGACGACGGTGAGCCGGCGGGCGGCTTCCTCGGCGGTCAGCCCGAGTTCGGCGTCGGTGCGCAGCTTTTCGACGACGGCGGCGGCGTCGAGGAGCGCGGGGTCGGGGTCGATCAGCGCGGCGTCCACCGAACGCGGTCAGCCGCTCAGGGGTGGCTCGCCGGCAGCACCGACGGGGCTTCTCTGCGGGACTCCATCATGCGGTTGCGAACGATGTGTTCGACGAGGATCGGCACGAAGGTCTGGACGGGTGCGTCGACGAACTGCTCGGCGGCCTCCTCGGACCAGCGCTTGATCTGCGCGGTTCGTTGCTCGTCGCCGAGCCCCTCATGGCGGGCCAGGTTGTCGGCGACGTCGGCCACGGATCGCGCCACCGTTGACCGGCTGCGCGACGGCACCCCGTCGTCGGCGGGCACCCGCGCCTGCTCCAGCGCCTGACGGGCTACCTCGTCGCCGGCATCGGGGCGGATGACGTGCAGTGTGAGGTGGTGGCCGTTCTCCCCGATCAGGATGACGCTGGACGGCTCGTCGCTGGTGAAGGCCAGCAGTTCGACCGTGTGGCCGCCGATCTGCACCAGCGCGGGGGTGTCGTGCCAGCCGTTGCGGCGGTAGCCCACCATCACGACCGGGCCCAGCCGCTCGGACACCGCCGTCAGCAGGCCCGGCAACTCGTCGAGCAGGTTCGTCGTTCGCGGCCACCAGGCACCGTCGATGTGCTCCGATACGGACCGATAGGGCTTGAGCTGTAAGCGATTTTGCATGTGCACGCCTCAATCGTGGTCGGCGCGCCCGGGACCCGGCAGGGTCGGCCGCACCGAAGGGGTGGGACTTTGTGCCCTTTCGGGTTCGGTCGCCGGCTCGACGCCGAGCCAGCGCCGCTGCGCGCCCTGCGACGCGCGCAGCAGCAGGTCGGGGGCGACCGCCGACAGGCCGCTGGCCGCCGCCGCGGCCAGCAACCCCTGGCCCCAGGCGAGCGGGTCAAGCGGCGTGCAGCCGAACAGCTGGCTGAGTCCCGGGGTGCTGACCACCACCGCGAGCGCGCCCAGCGAGCCGACCGAGGTCAACACCACCAGCGGGGCGCGCGAATCGACCAGCGTCTGGGTGAGCTGCGCACCCACCAACGCGACCAGCGCGACCGTCGCCGCGCGGCGCGGCGGGCCGGTCACGCCGGCCATCGCCCAGCCGGCCGTGGCGCCGATCGTGGTGGCCGCACCGCGGATTCCGATCGCCCGCCACATCGCCGCCTCGTCGCGGTCGACGTCGGCGGTGCCCGTCTGGGGGCTGACGGCCAGGGCGGCGGCGGGCAGCGCGTCGGTCAGCATGTTGACCAGGAGCATCTGGCGGGCGTTGAGCACCGAACGCCCGGTCAGGACGGTGGTGAGCAGGGCGAAGCACACCTCACCGAGGTTGCCGCCCAACAGCATCGACACCGCCGACTGCACCCGCCGCCACAGCTGCTCGCCCTCGTCCAGCGCGTCGAGCAGCGCCTCGATCCGTTCATCGAGCAGCACCACGTCCGCCGCGGTGCGGGCCGCATCGCTGCCGCGCGCCGCCACGCCGATGCCCACGCTGGCCGCCCGGATCGCGGCGGCGTCGTTGACGCCGTCGCCGACCATCGCCGTCACCAGCCCGGACCGCTCGAGGGTCTGCACCACGGCGATCTTGTGTTCCGGCGTCATCCGCGCGAACACGACCCGCGACGCCGCCGCGTCGGCGCGTTGGTCGGCGGACAGGGCCTCCCAATCGCTGCCGGTGATCACCTGGTCGGCGGTGACGTCGATCCCCAGCTCCTGGGCGATCGCCGCCGCGGTCGCCGGGTGGTCGCCGGTGATCAGCCGGACACCGATGCCGCGCTCGCCGAGTTCCTTCAGCACCGCGGGGGCGGCGGCCCGTGGGGTGTCCGCCAGTCCGAGCAGGCCGACCGGGGTGAGGCCGGAGCCGCACAGGGCCTCGAGGCGGTCGGGATCCTTTGCCGCGGAGGCGGCTTCACTCGCGCTGAGTTGACGCTCGGCCACCGCCAGCACCCGTAACCCGTTGGCCGCCATCTCGTCGACCTGTTGCGTCAAGGGGTGGTCGTCGTGCAGCAGCGCCGACGCGAGCACCTCGGGTGAGCCCTTGATGGTCAGCCGGGTGCCGACGAGCGCGGCGGCGAACGGGCGACCGGATTGGAACGGCAGGAAGGCGTCCCGGGTCAGCCGCTGCGGCCCGGAGCCGTCGCCGCGCAGGGCGGGGTCTTCTGCCGCGCGGTGGATCGCATCGTCGGTGGCGTGGTCGACACGGTGGGTGTGCCGGGCGTAGCTGGTGCTCAACGCGGCATCCAGCAGCGCACCGGGGGTGTAGCCCGTCATCGGGCGCACCGCCTTGACCTTCAGCCGGTTCTCGCTCAGCGTCCCGGTCTTGTCGAAGCACACCACGTTCAGCCGGGCCAAGGCTTCCACCGAGTGCGGGTTGCGGATCAGCACCGACTCGCCGGTGAGCCGGCGCGCGGCGGCCAGCTGGGCCAGCGTCGCCACCAGCGGCAGGCCCTCCGGGATGGCGGCGACGATCAGCGTGACCGCGCTGGACACCGCCTCGCGCAACCCGGTGCCCCGCGCCATGCTGAGCAGTCCGACCAGGCCCCCGCCGGCCACGCTGAACGGCAGGGCCCGGCGGGTGATGTGCCGCAACTGCCGCTGCAGCCCGATCTCCTGCATCTTCCTCGGAGCCATCGCCAGCGCCCTGCGCATCTCCGACTGCGATCCCACCGCGGTGACCACGGCCACCGCCGTACCCGCGACCACCGTCGTGCCGGCGTAGAGCATGCAGGTCCGTTCGGCGAGCGGGGCGCCCGGCGTGGGGTCGGTCTGCTTGGCCACCGGCAGCGATTCGCCGGTCAGCGTCGACTCGTCGACCTCCACGTTCGAGGCGTGCAGCAGGCGGGCGTCCGCTGGCACCACCTCGTCGACATGGACTTCGATGATGTCGCCCAGCCGCAGCCGCTTGGTCGGCACCTTCTCGCGACGGTGCGCGTCCAGCGCACCCACCCGCCGCCTCGCCGGCGGATCCTGCACCGCCAGCAGGCGATTCAGGGTGCTCTCCGCGTGCAACTGCTGCTCGGCCGACAAGGCGGCGTTCACCAATAGCACGCTGCCCACCAGCACGGCATCCAGCGGCGAGCCGAGCAGCGCGCTGGCCGCCGCGCCGGTGGCCAGCAGCGGGGTGATGGGGTCCGCCAGGTCACCGCGCATCTCCTCGGCAAAATCGCGGACGACTCCCCACGACGCCACGCTGGCGTCGTGCAGCGCGCGAACCGGTGGCACCTGCTGCCACCAGGCGGCCGTCTCCTCGCGGTCCTCCTCCGTTGGGCGGGGCAGCAGCCGCTGCACCTCGGCAACCGGTAACGCGTGCCAGTCGTGGCTGGTTTCGGGCTCCGGCAGCGGATCGCGCAGCGTCTTCACGGCCGCCCGGTACCCGAACCACAGGCTGGCGAACATGCCGACGTTGACCGATGCCGAACTTCGCCCGGGCACACCGGGAATCAGCATCAACGCGCCGATCGCCGAAGCCGACGCGGACAACCGGACGGCGTTGTCGGTGGCGGCGCGCGCGGCGGGCAGCGCGTGCAACAGCCGCCAGGCGCCCGTCAGATCTTGCGCGATCACGTCGGCGCCCCAGGGCGGGGAATGCCCGGGCCGCAGCAGGCCGATCGTCACGTCGGAGCGGTGCGCGGCACGCATGTCCGACGTGGTCAACAGCGCCACGGTGTTCCCGGCGGCCTTCAGTTCCGCGACGGCCGCCGCCACCGCGTGGTCGATCGACCCGTCCGCGGGGTAGAGCTGGTCGAAACCTTGTGCCAGGGAACGTAATCCGTCGTCGTCGAGGGAATAGACGCGTGGCTGTGACCGCCGCGCCTCGGTCAGCACCGCGGCGGCGAACGGATTGCGGACGGGGCTGATGAGTGCCTCGCCGACGCTGCCGGCCCCGGGTATGTCGGTCAGCGGGTGCCATCCCGGTTTCAGGCCGTCGTTGTCGAGTGCGGCCCGAACCGCCTCCCAGGCGTGGGCGCGGGCCGAATTGTCCACTCCGAGTACCCGACTGACCGTCAATTCGTCGGTGTACAGCGCGCGCGGGTCCACCATGATCGCGTCGATCCGGTCGAGTGTCCGCAACACCCGGGGGCGCAGCACCAGCGCGTCGTGGCGGGTGGAAAGGCCGCGGTTCATCGTGCAACCGAACGCTTCCCGCACGGTGCGCAACGGCTTGGGCATGGCGGCCAGCGCGGCCGCGCCGGCCGCGTCGGGGTTGCGGGTGAGCAAGCCGACCGCGGCGGCGGCTCCGAGGCCCGCCATGCCGATGCGGTTGGCGTAGCGTTCCGCGGGCCCGTCGGGGGGCGCTGGGTTGGCGATCGGCGCCGCGCCGGCGTCGTCGGCCACCGGCCGGCCGGCCAACCCGGGCTCATGCCGGGACCACGCCAGCCTGCCGTTCCACGCCTCGGCCGCCAGCATGGTGCGGGTGGCGGCCTCGGCGGCCGCCGCCGTCGGCGACAGCGTCAGGGCGGCGGCGGTGGCGTTCACGATGCCGAACAACACGTCGGTGCCGTCGGGCCCGAGACGCCGCTCCAGCTCCCTGCGCAGCCGCGGCAGGTGGTCGGCGACCGTCGGCGGTACGGCCACCAAGTCCGGCAGTCGGGGCAGCCGCAGCAGACTGCCGGTCAGTGAAAGGCCAAGGCCCACAGAGGCGGCCGTGGCCGCGACCATCCGGCCCATCAGTAGCGCGTCGTCGCCCGGCAGGCTGGCCGGCAGCTGCCTGCCCGCGCGCCTTCGTTCGGCGCCGGCGACTGTCCGGGACAGCTCCGAGGCCGACGGTCCGCCGTCAGCCACGGTGACCACCACCCGCGCGAGGGTGCGGTTGAGGTAGGCCTGCCGTACGCCGGGTGTCGCGCGGACGGCCGCCAAAACGTCGGTCGCGATCGCCGCGGCCTGTGCACTTTCCAGACCCCGCACCTCGATCCAGTGCCGCGCACCGTTACTGCTGGTGCGCCGCGCCGGTGGTCCGCCCGCCGCCTCGAGCACCGCGCCCGCCGCCGCGCGGGTCAGCGCCGGAACGTCCGGCGTGGCGCGCACCAGGGACCTGCCCATGCTCATCGCGACATTGCCGCCCAACAGGGCGGTGCCGGCGGCGATCTCGGTACCCACGGCGGCGACGCGCAGCGGCGCCAACAGCATGCCCAAGCCGGGCAGGCCGCGTCGTGTGGTCACCGTGCTCTCCCGGCTCACATGGATCGTTGGAGTGTTCTCGGCATGGTAATAGCGGCAGATTAACGGGCGGTGGCGCGCGGGGGAGGAGTCGTTCAGGCCCTTTTCGGGTGGCTTTCGTCCCTTGTGAAATCGGCTCGCATTGGGCCACCGTTGCGCTATGCGAACCGCCTATCACCAACAGCTGGCCGAGTTGACCGTTGAACTCAGCCAGATGTGCGGCCTGGCCAACGACGCCATGCGGCGGGCAACCGAAGCCCTGTTGGAGGCCGACCTTGAGGCCGCCGAAGAGGTCATCCGGGAACACGACCGAATGGTGGTGATGCGGGCGCGAGCGGAACGGGAAGCGTTCGCGTTGCTGGCGCTGCAACAACCGGTTGCCGGCGAGTTACGGGCGGTCTTCAGCGCTGTACAGCTCATCGCCGACATCGAACGAATGGGCGCACTGGCCGTGCACGTCGCCAAGATCGCCCGGCGGGAGCACCCGAATCGGGTACTTCCGGAAAGGGTCCGCGCGTGTTTCGCCGACATGGCCAAGGTGGCAATCGCCTTGGGCGACAGCGCAAAACAGGTGCTGATTTCCCACGATCCGCAGCAGGCAGTCCGACTTCGCGAACAAGACGACGCGATGGACGAGCTCTACCGGCAGTTGTTCAGCGTGCTGTTGGATGACGACTGGACCGACAACATTCCCGGCGCCGTGGACGCGGCGTTGCTGGGCCGCTTCTACGAGCGCTTCGCCGATCATGCCGTGGAAGTCGGCCGCCGGGTCGTCTTCATGGTCAGCGGCGACCTGCCCGCGCAGGACGAAATCTCCACCTACTGAGAGGCGCTGGACGGCCTGGGCTGAGAGGATGGCCTCGTGCAGGTCGCGCCCAACATCCAAGGACGCCTGTGGCGCCACGGTAAGCCGCAGGACGAGTTCGCATTCGACGACATCTCCGAGTACCTTCGCGAACCCGACGCCCTGGTCTGGGTGGATTTGTGCGAGCCGGACCACGACGCGCTGTGCGGCCTGGCAGCCGAACTCGGCCTCAACACGTGGGCCGTCGAGGACGCCGTGGCGGCGGCCGAGCGCGTCAAGGCCACCGCGTACGAAACCCACACGTTCTTCACCGTCTATGCCGTCAACGTCGCGGGCGAAGGCACCGACGAGCCGCGGCGGATGCTGTCCATGCAGCGGATCTCGGCCTTCGTCCTTCCCCGCGGTTTGATCACCGTGCGCCTGGCGCCCGACTTCGACATCGCCGCGGTCACCCGGCGCTGGGAGGAGATCGGCGCCCAGCAGTACGGGGTGGGCTCTCTGGTGCACGGGTTGCTCGACGTGGTGGTGGACAGTCACTTCGCGGCGGTGGAGGCCCTGGACGACTGCATCGAAGATATCGAAGACGAGCTGTTCGACGGCAAGCCGCGCCAGGCGAGCTTTCAGCGCAGGACGTTTCAGATGAGACGCGACCTGGTGGGCCTGCGGCGGGTGGCGCTGCCGATGCGGGAGGTCGTCAACTCGATTCAGCACCACCGCCAGGAGGTGGGCACCGCCCCGGAACTGGACCCGCTGTACGCCGACCTGTACGACCACGTGCTTCGCGTCTCGGAATGGACGGAGTCGTTGCGCGACATGGTCACAACGATTTTCGAAACCAACCTATCCCTGCAAGATGCCCGGCTGAACACGATCATGAAGAAGCTGACCGGATGGGCGGCCATCATCGCCGTCCCCACCGCGATCACGGGCTTTTACGGTCAGAACGTGCCCTACCCGGGCTTCGGCCACCTCGCCGGCTTCCTCGCCAGCACCAGCCTTATCTTCGTCCTGATGGTGGTGATTTACGTGATGTTCAAACGTCGCGACTGGCTATGATCACCGACCCCCGACAGGAGACCGCCGCCTCGACCACGATGCTGGTCGCGGCCGCGCCGGTCGACGAGGTGCTGCGCCGGCTGGACAGCTCGGCGGCCGGGTTGTCCAGCGCGGAGGCCGCCGCCCGGATGACGCGCTACGGACCGAACGCGGTGCGCACCCACCGCGTCAATGTCTTTGCGGTGCTTGGTCGTCAGCTGCGCAACGCGGTGCTCATGCTGCTGGCCGGCACCGCGGTCGTGTCGTACTTCCTGGGCGACAGCATGCAGGCCGTCATCATCGGCATCATCCTGGTGGCCAGCATCGGCCTGGGCTTCATCAACGAATACCGCGCTGAGCGGGCCGCCGCCGACCTGCACGCCAGCGTGCACCACAACGCCGTGGTGCGCCGCGACGGGGAGTTCGTCTCGCTCGCCGTGACCGCGCTCGTCCCGGGTGACGTGATTCGGCTGTCGCTGGGGGAGGCGGTGCCGGCCGATGTCCGGCTGATCGAGGTCAGCGGCCTGGAATGCAACGAAAGCATCCTGACCGGCGAATCGACGGGATCGGAGAAATCGCCGGAACCGGTGCCTGCCGGAACCGACGTGGCTGACGCGACCGACCTGGCCTTCATGGGCACCATCGTCAGTGCCGGCGAGGGCACCGGGGTGGTGTACGCCACCGGAAAGAACGCCGAATTCGGGCGCATCGCATCGGGATTGGACGAACGCCAGCCCGAAACCGGCTTCCAGGTCGGGCTGCGCCGGTTCTCCTACCTGCTGCTGCAAGTCGCCGTCGCGCTGATGGTGATCATCTTGATCAGCAACCTGTTGCTGCAGAAGCCGCTCATCGACTCCGTGCTGTTCTCGCTCGCGATCGCGGTCGGGATCACGCCGCAGTTGCTGCCCGCCGTCGTCAGCACCGGCCTGGCGACCGGGGCACGGCAGCTGGCCAAAGCGAAGGTGCTCGTGAAGCGGCTGGTGTGCATCGAGGACCTCGGCGACATCGACATCCTGATCACCGACAAGACCGGAACATTGACGGAGGGCCGGATCCGGTTGGTCGACTCGGTCGATCCCGCCGGCGCGCACAGCGACCCGGTCCGCCGGCTGGGGCTGCTGGCCACCGATGTGGACCCGGAAACCGGTGGCGCCAGCGCGAATTCGCTCGACGCCGCGCTCTGGGAGTCCCCGCAGGCGCACCAATTGGTGGCCGGTGCCGCGCGCCGGGTTGCGATGCTGCCGTTCGACCATGCACGCCGGGCAACGTCGGCACTGGTCGACGACGACGGAGGCCGGGTGCTGGTGGTCAAGGGGGCGCCCGAGCAGGTCCTGGCCCAGTGCCGAGCGGTCCCGCCGGCGGCGGAGGAGACTCTCGCGGAGTTGTTCGCCGCCGGGCGTCGGGTGGTGGCCGTGGCCACCAAACCGGCGCCCGCGATGACGACGCTCACCCGGGCGGACGAATGCGATCTGTCGCTCGCTGGGTTCCTGGTGTTTGCCGACGAGCCCAAATCGGCTGCGCGGCAATCGCTGTCCGAGCTGGCCGACCTGGGCATCGAGCTGAAGATCGCCACCGGGGACAATCCACAGGTTGCCGAAAAGGTATGCGGCGAAATGGGTTTGGCATCCAAAGGCACCATCACGGGTGCGGAGCTGGACCCGTTGGACGACGACGCGTTCGCCGAGATCGCGCAAAAGCGCACCATCTTCGCGCGCATCTCCCCCGAGCAGAAGGCGCGGCTGATCGTCGCGCTGCGGCGCGAGGGGCGATCCGTCGGCTTCCTGGGCGACGGTGTCAACGACGCGCTGGCCTTGCACGCCGCCGATGTGGGGATCTCGGTCGACAGCGCCACCGACGTGGCCAAGGATGCGGCCGACGTGGTGCTGCTGGAAAAAGACCTCAGTGTGCTGGCGACCGGGGTGGCCGAGGGCCGCCGCATCTTCGCCAACACCATCAAGTACGTGTTGATGGGCACGTCGAGCAATTTCGGGAACATGTTCAGCGCCGCGGCCGCGTCGGCACTGTTGCCGTTCCTGCCGATGCTGCCCAGCCAAATCCTGCTCAACAACCTGCTTTACGACACCTCGCAGCTGGCGATCCCGACCGACCGGGTCGACGCGGCGCAGCTGCACGCGCCGTCGCATTGGAATGTCGCGTTCATCCGCCGCTTCATGCTGATCTTCGGCCCGATCAGTTCGCTGTTCGACTTCCTGACGTTCGGGTTGATGCTGGGCGTGCTGCACGCCGGTGCCATCGAGTTCCGGACGGGCTGGTTCGTGGAATCCCTCGCGACGCAGACGCTGATCATCTTCGTCATTCGCACCCGCATGGTGCCGTTCTTTCGCAGCCGGCCCAGCGCGCTGCTGGCCGTCACCAGCCTCACCGTGGTCGCCGTCGGTGCCGGGCTGACGATTTCACCGCTGGCCCGCACCCTGGGTTTCACGCCGCTGCCGTGGCAGTTCTTCGCCGTGTTGGGCACCTTTGTCGTCTGTTACCTGGTGCTGGTGGAGCTGGGCAAGTTGCTCTTCTACAGCGAGCCGATGCACATCGTCGGGCAGCCGCACCGCACCCGCGGAAGCGCGGATCGCATCCGGCGACGGGCCGCGCGCTACCACTACATCGAGCGGCGGACGCGAAAGTGAGTGTCAGTGCTCGACGGCGATGGCCGGCGGATCCGAAAGGCCTTGCTGGATTCCCCGATCGACCTTGTCCGTCAGGGTCGTGCTGCCCGCCGGAGCCGTCTCCTGGCAACTGCAGCTCAGCGTGCTAAACGGGCTTGGGTCGGCCGTTGCCGATGCTGCCGTCCAACCTGCAGCGCCGAGGATGAGTGCAACGCCGACCAAAAGTTTAGGAATCATTTGGCCTTCGAGTTCTCGAGATAGGTTCAGCCCAATTTTACCGGCGCGCTTGTCACGAGCCTGTCAACTGCCTGTAAATTTCAGGCCTGATTCTTGGGGCAGTACGCCCGGATGCTCACGCCAACGAAGTAGCCGGCGTGGTAGCCATCGAGGTGGCTGTTGGTCATGACGTCGTTGGCAACCTGCTGCGGCGATTCACCGGATTCGAGTTCCTGGCACACCAAATGACCGGACCGGATGGCCGTTTCGGGCGACTCGTAGTTGATGCCCTTGGCCGTCAGCGCCGCGAGGAAAGCGTCGTCGGCCGCGCTGGCGTGGGCAGCCGGGACCGCTCCCAGCGCGCCCAGGAGTCCGGTCGCCGGGACAACCCCGGCAGCCAACAGCAACAGCAGCAGGCTGGGGTTGCGAATCTGGGTCCTCGTCATTTCTGATACTCCCGTGACATCGAAGTGCCGTTGCTCGTTGACCGCGGGGGCTGCCCGAATATTATTCGCACGTTGCGGCGTCGCACGGTGCAGGATCACTGATATTGCGATCATCGCCACACCCAGGTTTGCTCCGGCATCGGCTCCGTCGGTGTATTGACGATATGCCGTACGCGCGTTGGTTGTCAGTGGCCGTTGTAGCGGTGTGCTTGGTGGGATGTGGTGTGCGGCATGTTTCGGCGGCCACCGCTCGGGATGCCTCCGGGACGTTCCGTTCCGGCGGCATGGATCGAACTTACCTGCTGCACGTGCCGCCGGGTAGCCCAGTCGGTCTGGTGCTGAGCCTGCACGGCGGCGGTGGTACCGGGAACGGTCAGCGGGGGCTGACCGGCTTCGATGCCGTGGCCGACGCCCACAACCTGCTCGTGGTCTATCCCGACGGTTACGACAAGAGCTGGGCCGACGGGCGGGGGGCGTCGCCGGCGGATCGCCGGCACATCGACGACGTCGGCTTCCTGACGGGCCTGGTGAACAAGGTGCAAAACGATTACGGCATCGCCCCCGGGCACGTTTTCGTCACCGGGATGTCGAACGGGGGCTTCATGTCCAACCGGCTGGCGTGTGACCGCGCCGACGTGTTCGCCGCGGTCGCGCCCGTGGCGGGCACCTTGGGCGTCGGGGTGGCGTGCAATCCGTCGCGGCCGGTATCGGTCTGGGAGGCCCACGGCACCGCCGATCCGCTGGTGCCGTTCAACGGTGGGGCTGTGCGCGGCCGAGGCGGGCTGAGCCACTCCATCTCCGCTACCACCATGGTGAACAAGTGGCGTTCGGCCGATGGATGCCAGGGCGACCCCTCGGTGCAGGCGCTGCCCAACGTCGGGGACGGCACCGTCGTACATCGCTTCGACTCCA
The DNA here is from genome assembly GCF_001665645.1 of Mycobacterium sp. 852002-30065_SCH5024008. Taxonomy (NCBI): domain Bacteria; kingdom Bacillati; phylum Actinomycetota; class Actinomycetes; order Mycobacteriales; family Mycobacteriaceae; genus Mycobacterium; species Mycobacterium sp. 852002-30065_SCH5024008. The sequence goes on from NZ_LZSZ01000087.1 coordinate 41,764, forward strand.
CGGCGTGTGCGGCGTCCACCGAGGTGACCTTCTACCAGATCGACAGCGGCGGGCACACCTGGCCGGGCGGCAGGCAATACCTGCCCAAGGCGATCATCGGGCCCACCACCCGCGCGCTCGACGGGTCGGAGGCGATCGCGGAGTTCTTCCTGGCGCACGCCCGGGACTAGTGGCGATCGCAAGCGCGGCGTAGCCGGGCGCTGCGGGTCGTCGCCGCAGGGCTAGTGGCGATCGCAAGCGCGGCGCTAGGCGCGTCAGCGCTGGCAGGACGGGCACCAGTACGTGACCCGTTCCCCGGAGTCGTCGTAGTTGATGGGGGTACCGCAGCGACGGCAACCCTGCCCGGCGCGCCCGTAGACCCACAGCTGCCGCCCGGCCCGGGCATCGCCGGTGGTGCAGCGGTTCCAGCGGGAGCGGTTCAGCCACAACATGTCTCGGGCACGGGCGACCAGCCGGCGCGGGTCGGCGACCGCGCTCACCGGCGCGGTGGGCAGGTGTCCGCTGACGAAACACAGCTCGTTGCAGTAGACATTGCCGATGCCCGCCAGCACCCGCTGGTCGAGCAGCGCCTGGGCGAGCGGCCGGTCCGGTTGGGCCGCCAGGTTGGCGGCGGCGATGGTGGCGTCCCAGTCCTCGCCCAGCAGATCGGGCCCCAGGTGAGCGACGGCGTCCCCGTCGCGGTCGCGCTCCAGGATCTCCAGGACGCCGAGGTCCACGCCGACGGCGCGGACGGCGCCGGCTTCCAGGACGATCCGTGCCCGGTGGTCGACCCGCACCGGCCGGTCGCCGACCCGCCAGCTGCCGTCCATCTTCAGGTGTGAGTGGATGCTCGCCCGGCCCACTCGGATGAAGAGGTGCTTGCCCCGGCTGATCACCTCGTCGACCGTCTGCCCGGTGAGGTCGACAGTCGCGTACCGGGGGACGCGGACGTCGCAGCGCGTCAGGGTGCACCCGACCAGCTGCTCGCGCAGGACGGCCGCGGTGTGCCAGACGGTGTCTCCTTCGGGCATCGCTATCGGGGCCTTACCGGAGCCGTAGTCCGCGCGGTGTGCGGGCAAACCCCGCTTCCTGCAAGCCGTCCGCCACCCGGCCGGGCCCGTTTTGGGGCTGCAGCGCCGGTGCGCCGTCGATGCGTTCGACCAGGATCGATGCGACGCGCCGGGAGGCGACCAGCTCGGCCAGCGCCGCGGCCGCCGCGTGGTGGGCCGCCGGGTCGTCGGTGAAGGTGAGCAGTGATCGCCCGCCGCGCTCCAGGAACCAGGCGAGGTGGCCGTCGACCAGCACGACGAGCGCGCCGGCCTTGCGGCCCGGCCGCGCGCCCTCCGCGCCGGACGCCGGCCACGGCAGCGCGGCGCCGTAGGGATTGGCCGGGTCGGCGGCGGCCAGCACGACCGCCCGGTATTCCGGCCGCTCGGGGTCGATCCCGTCGCTGTAGCTGCGCAGCCGGTCGACGGTCGAGGCGACGGCGAACTGGGCGCCGCCCAGCGACTCGACGAAATAGCCGCGCTGGCACCGGCCGGCTTCCTCGAAGGTGCTCAGCACCTTGTAGAGCGTGGCGAACCCGCCGGTGATGCCCTCGGCCGCGACCGCGCCCCGGGTCAGCACGCCGTGGCGGCCCAGCAGCAACTCCGCCTGGTAGTGGGCGCGCACCGTGGAATCGGGCTCGGGTGGCGGCAGGGCCGACCACCGGCCCGCCACCGTCGGGTCGGTGGGGCGGGACTGCGCGTGCGCCACGCTGTATCGGCTCAGGCGCGGCGGCCGATGTGACCGGTGCGCCGGGGCCGAGCGTTTGCGGTTGCCCACGCCGCCGAGCATCGCGCGCACCGGCGCGAAGGTATCACCGGTGACCCACCCGGCCCAGATCAGCTCCCACAGCGCGGCTTTGAGTTCGGCATCGGGGATGCCGCTCCGGGCCAGCTGACGGAAGAAGTACGCGCCGCCGCCGGCCAGCGTGTCCAGGATCGCGCGGTGGGGTTTGGTGAAGTCGATTTCGGCGGGCCCGGCCAGCGTCAAGGGCGCGGAGTCGCCCACGTGCAATGCGACCCAGCCGTCACTGGCCGAGATCGACCCGGCGCCCGACCAGGTTACCTCCCCGGTGGCGAGCAGCTCGTCGAGCATGGCGGGGGAGTAGTCCCGGACCCGCGGGCCCAGCACCAGGGGTTCGATCGCGGACGCCGGCATCCGGACCCCGGCCAGCTGGTCGACCACGGACATCAGGCCGTCCAGCCCCGATTGGCCCGACGAACCGGGGGAGGCCACCCGATGCCAGGCCGGCAGGAACCTTCCGTACGCGGCGGTACTCACCGGTTCGACCTGCGCGCGCAGCGCGGCCAGCGAACGCCGCCGCAACACGCGCAGCACTTCGGCGTCGCACCACTGCTCGCCTCCGGGCGCCGCGGATGTTTCCGTGGCGGCGACGAAGTCACCGCGCACCAGCCGGCCGTCGGCGGCCAGCCGGCCCAGCACGTCGGCCGTCACCCGCAGCCCCAGCCCGAACCGGGCGGCGGCTGCGGCGGTGGTGAACGGGGTGTGGGTGCGCGCGTAGCGGCCCAGCAGCTCGCCCAGCGGGTCGGCCACCGCCTCGGTGAAGGCGGCCGGCACGCCCAGCGGAACCGGCGCACCGACGCCGTCGCGCAGGCGGCCGATGTCCTCGATGGCCACCCACCAGCTGCAACCGGCGAACGACACGGGCAGCGCCCGCCGCGCCGCGAGCAGGCCTTCGAGCCAGCCACCCACCTCGGCGCCGCCGGCCCGGGCGGCGACCTCGTCCTCGGTCATCGGCCCCAGCAGCCGCAGCAGGTCCGCGACGCCTTCGGCGCCGCGCGCAGCCCGGTCGGCCGACAGGTGCTGCAACTGGCGGCCGGTGGCGGCGATGACGTCCGGGTCGAGCAGCTCGCGCAGCTCGACCCGGCCGAGCAGCTCGGCCAGCAGCGTGCTGTCCAGCGACAGCGCCGCGGCCCGGCGCTCGGCCAGCGGGGTGTCGCCCTCGTACATGAAGGCGCCGACGTAGCCGAACAGCAGGGACGCCGCGAACGGGGACGGCCGCGCCGTCTCCGTTTCGAGCACCCGCACCTTGCGCTGGGCGATGCCGGCCATCAGGGCGACCAGGGCGGGCACGTCGTACACGTCCTGCAGGCATTCGCGGATGGTTTCCAGCACGACCGGGAAGTCGGGGTATTTGCGGGCCACGTCCAGCAGCTGGGCGGCCCGCTGGCGCTGGTGCCACAGCGGCGACCGCTTACCCGGGTGCCGGCGGGGCAGCAGCAGCGCGCGGGCCGCGCACTCCCGGAACCGCGACGCGAACAGCGCCGAACCGCCCACCTCATCGGTGACGATCGGATCGATCTCGTCGGCGTCGAAGACGAACAACTCGGCGCCGGGTGGGGTCTCGCCGGTGTCGGACAGCGTGTCCGGCAGCCGCACCACGATGCCGTCGTCGGAGGCGGTCGGCTTCTCGTCGAGGCCGTAGCGTTCGCGCAGCCGCCGGCCCACCGCCAGCGCCAGCGGCCCGTTCACCCGCAGCCCGTACGGCGAGTGCAGGATCACCCGCCAGTCGCCCAGTTCGTCGCGGAACCGCTCGACCAGCAGGGTGGTGTCGGTGGGGACCACGCCGGCGGCGGTCCGCTGCTCGTCCAGCAGCGCCCACAGGTTGTCGGTGGCGTAGGCGTCGAAGCCCAGGCCCGCGCACCGGGCGTCGAAGGCGGCACGGTCGAGTCCGGCCAGCTCGCCGGTGAACGCGCCCAGCGCGGCGCCCAGCTCGGCGGGCCGGCCCGCGTCGTCGCCGCGCCAGAAGGGCAGCCGGGCCGGCTGGCCGGGCGCGGGGATCACCAAAACGCGGTCGTGGGTGATCTCGGTGATTCGCCAGCTGGTGGCGCCCAGCGAGATGACGTCACCGGGCCGGGACTCGTACACCATTTCCTCGTCCAGTTCGCCCACGCGCGACGGCTTTTCCGACTCGCTGGCGAGGTAGACGGTGAACATGCCGCGGTCCGGGATGGCGCCGCCGGAGGTGACGGCCAGCCGCTGCGCGCCGGGCCGCGCCGTCAGCGTGCCGGTGTCGCGGTCGTAGACCAGGCGGGGACGCAACTCGGCAAACTCGGTCGAGGGGTACTTGCCCGACAGCAGGTCGAGGGTGGCCTCGTACACGCTGCGCGGCAGCGTAGCGAAGGGGGCGCTGCGGCGCACCGTGTCGAACCACCGATCGGCGTCTAGCGGCTCCAGCGCGGCGGCCGCCACCGTCTGTTGCGCCAGGATGTCCAGCGGGTTGGCGGGCACCCGCATCGTCTCGATCTCGCCGGCGAGCATCCGCTGCACGGTGACGGCACAGCCGATCAGGTCGGTGCGGTGCTTCGGGAACAGCACGCCCTGGGACACCTCGCCGACCTGGTGGCCGGCCCGCCCGATGCGTTGCAGGCCGCTGGCCACCGACGGGGGGGCCTCCACCTGGATCACCAGGTCGACCGCGCCCATGTCGATGCCGAGTTCCAGGCTCGACGTCGCCACCACCGCCTTGAGCAGCCCACGCTTGAGGTCCTCCTCGACCAGGGCGCGCTGCTCCTTGCTGACCGAGCCGTGGTGGGCGCGCGCCAACAGCGGCTCGGCGCCGTAGGTCTGGCCGCTGCCCATGATGTGCGCGGGCGCCCCGCCCGCCACCTTCGGGTTGGTCTCGCCCGACAGCCCCACACCACAGCGTTCGGCGTGGATCTCGTTGAGCCGTGCGGTGAGCCGCTCGGCCAGCCGCCGCGAGTTGGCGAACACGATGGTCGAGTTGTGCGCCTCGATCAGGTCGACCAGCCGCTCCTCGACGTCGGGCCAGATGCTGTTGTTGGCGAGGTTGGCCATGTCTGGCACCGGCACCTGCACCGCCAGCTCGACGGTCTTGGCCGCCCGTGGCGCCACGATGGTGGTCGGTTGCTGCCCGGACAGGAACCGGGCGAGCTCTTCGGGTGGACGCACCGTCGCCGACAACCCGATGCGCTGTGCGGGCGGCCCCTCCCGCAGCTCTTGTGACAAGTCCTGGAGCCGCTCCAGTGACAGCGCCAGGTGCGCGCCGCGCTTGCCGGCGGCGATGGCGTGGATCTCGTCGACGATCACCGTCCGCACGCCGGCGAGCGTTTCGCGCGCGGCCGAGGTGAGCATCAGGAACAGCGACTCCGGCGTGGTGATCAGCACGTCGGGTGGGCGGGCGATGAGCTGTCGGCGTTCGGCGGGCGGGGTGTCGCCGGAGCGGACGCCGACGCTGATGTCGGGCGGGGGGAGCCCGTGGCGCTCGGCGATGCGGGTGAGGCCCGCCAGCGGGGTGCGCAGGTTGCGCTCGACGTCGACCGCCAGCGCCTTGAGCGGGGACACGTAGAGCACGCGCGTGCCGGCCTGCCGTTCGGCCGAGCCGTCGACACCGGCGGGGTTGGCGAGGGAATCCAGGGCCCACAGGAACGCCGCGAGGGTCTTGCCGGATCCGGTCGGCGCGACCACCAGTGTGTTGTCGCCGTCGGCGATGGCGTCCCAGGCTTCGGCCTGCGCGGTGGTGGGCCCGGCGAATGTGCTGGTGAACCATTCGCGCGTGGTCGCGCTGAACCGGCCTAACGGGTCGCGGGTGGTCACCTCCCCATGGTGCCAAGGCGTACCGACAAGAGTGCGGGCTAGCGCGGCTGGATTCGGGCCGTCGCCATCGCGTGGGACAGCTCTGGGGGTATGTCCGGCACCCGGGCGATGGCGTCGAACAGTGAGTGCGCGCAAGCGTCGGCGAGGCGCTCGGCGTCGATCGTGGGATCGATGATGCGCTGGCGGCACAGTTCGAAGGTGAACGCCAGCCAGCCGTGACAGATCACCCGGAGGTCGCGCTCGACGTCCCCTTCCAGCTTCGCCCCGGAGATGGTGGCCACCAGGTCGTGGATGCGGTTCATGATGTGTTCGAGCTGGCGATTCTTGGCTTCGTCGTCGACGCCCAGCAGAACCGGATCGGACCGGCCCAGCCCGACGTAGGCGGCCCAGGCGGCCTCCGGATTCTGTTCGTGGTAGGCCATGTACGCCATGACCCCGGCCCGCACCTCTTCGTACATGGTGAGTCCGGTGGCGTCGTCCATGTTGGTGGTCTCGTACAGCCGGTCCGCCTCGTCCTTGACCACCGCGGCGAAGAAGGCGCGCTTGTCGGGGAAGTAGTGATACATCAGCGCCCGGGACACTCCGGCGCGCTCGGCGATCTCGTCGATCCGCACCTCGTCGTAGGGTCGCTTTCCGAAGACTTCGGCCCCCAAAGCGAGCAGCTCAGCGCGTCGATCCTCGGGGGATAACCGCCTTCGGCCTGTCGGCATGTGAGAGATAGTACTCACCGGTCCTGAGTCACCGACCACATTGTGTCTTTCCCGGCTCCACGCCCCGGGCCAGCGGTAATCCATCCGGATAATTGACGGTGCGGGCTATTCGCGCGCCGATGGGAATTTCGCCGGCAATACCCAGGACTGAGCCGTTTTGCCGGGTTTGCCGATGGGTATTTGTCCCCATGCGATTTCCGCTTGTCATCGCGCGGTAACCATTGCGGCGCAGCAAACGATGAACAAAACATTGATTACGCGGGATATGAGGGGCACGGATGCACAAGGCGGATGAGCGATCGGGTGGTGATCGCTTGGGGCAGGAAGACGGCGAGGTGCGTGCCGCCATCCGGTTCGCAGCAGTGGCCGCGGCCGTGGCGGTCGGCTTCCTGGTCATGGCCGCGCTGTGGGTGAGCACCTGTCCCGGCACCGGTGCGGACACCGCGGCGTGCGGCGCGCCCCAGCGGACATTGCTGGCGCTGGGCGGACCGCTGATCCTGCTGGCGGCCGGCCTCTGGGCATTCTGGCGCACCTATCAGGTATGGAAGACGCAGGGCACCTGGTGGGGATGGCACGGCGCAGGCTGGTTTCTGTTCACGCTGATGGTGCTGATGGTCGCCATGGGCGTGGCGCCGATCGCCGGCCCGGCGCTGGTCCTCTGACTAGGGTCTCGCCAATGCCTCCCGGGGGATCTACCGTTGATGGTGCAACCCGTATTGAGCTGCGAATGGTTTACCAATCTCCACTAGGAGCAGCCATGGGAGACACATTTCACGACCCAGTCGACCATCTCAGGACAACGCGGCCACTTGCCGGGGAGTCGCTGATCGACGTACTGCACTGGCCCGGCTACCTGTTGGTGGTAGCGGGTGTGATCGGAGGATCCGGAAGCCTGTCGGCTTTCGGCAGCGGGCATCAGCACGAGGGCATGACCGCGGGCGTGGTGGCGATCATCGCCACGGTCCTCGGGTTGGTGTGGGTGGCGATCGAGCACCGGCGGATCCGCCGGATCGCGGATCGCTGGTACGCCGAGCACCCCGAGGTACACAGGCAGTGGCCCGCCAGCTAGGAGCGCTTGCGCCGCGGCGTCGCTGAGCGCCGAACCCCTTTTTGTCGGGAAGTAAACGCGCGGGGGGTTACCCGCCTCGTCGAGTGGGTATCACGTGTGCACCATGATGAGTGCTGGAAGGGTTGCGTCAGCGTGGTCACCCCATGGGGGGCAGGAACACGAAGACACCGACATAGATGCTTACAGCGAGAACTACCAATACGACCAGCGCGATCCCGGCGATCATCGCCACGCGCTCGAGCCGCCGTGTCCGAACCGTTTCGGTGGTTTCCGGCCTGTCCACATCGGGCCGCACACCCGGCGGAAACCATGACTAATCGGCTCGAACGCACGGTCCACGGCGGGCTGCGGGGCGGTAGTAGTGTCAGTCAAACATTGCCGGGAGACCAGATGAACGATGCGGGATTGCGCACTAACAAACGTCAGCGTGGCCATCGCGCCGTCGAATTGCACGTCGCCGCACGTCTGGAGAACTTGGCGATGCTGCGGACGCTTGTCGGTGCGATCGGCACCTTCGAGGACCTGGACTTCGACGCCGTCGCGGATCTGCGCCTTGCGGTCGACGAAGTGTGCACCCGGCTGATCCGCTGCGCGACGCCCGACGCGACCCTCGTCGTGGTGGTGGACCCGCAGGACGACCAGTTGGTGGTGGAGGCGTCGGCGGCGTGTGACACCCATGACGTGGTCGCTCCCGGCAGCTTCAGCTGGCACGTGCTGACGTCCTTGGCCGATGACGTCCAGACTTTCCACGATGGTCGCGAGCCCAACCAAACCGGCAGCGTTTTCGGTATCACGCTGACGGCGCGACGGGCGGCCTCCAGCAGGTGACCCCACCAGCTGCCGGCGGTTCGGTCTCGCGCCCGAACGAGTACGCCGATGTCCCGGAGATGTTCCGAGAGTTGGCCACTATCGACGCCGGCTCGATGGAATTCCAGCGTCAACGGGACAAGATCGTCGAGCGCTGCCTGCCCCTGGCCGATCACATCGCCCGCCGGTTCGAGGGCCGCGGCGAGCCCCGCGACGACCTCGTCCAGGTGGCGCGCGTGGGGCTGGTCAACGCGGTGGTGCGGTTCGACGTCGAGGCCGGCTCTGACTTCGTGTCCTTCGCGGTGCCCACGATCATGGGCGAGGTCCGCAGGCATTTTCGCGACAACAGCTGGTCGGTCAAGGTACCGCGGCGCCTGAAGGAACTGCACCTGCGCCTCGGCACCGCCACCGCCGATCTGTCGCAACGGCTCGGCCGGGCGCCCACCGCGACCGAACTGGCCGCCGAACTCGACATGGACCGCGAGGAGGTCGTCGAGGGCCTGGTGGCGGGCAGCTCGTACAACACTTTGTCCATCGACAGCGGCGGCGGCAGCGAGGAGGACGAAGCCCGCGCGATCGCCGACACCCTGGGCGACGTGGATACCGGTCTGGACCGGATCGAGGATCAGGAGTCGCTGCGCCCACTGCTGGAGGCCCTGCCCGAGCGGGAGCGGACGGTGTTGGTGCTCAGGTTCTTCGAGTCGATGACGCAGACCCAGATCGCCGAGCGGGTCGGCATCTCGCAGATGCACGTGTCCCGGCTGCTGGCGAAGTCGCTAACGCGGCTGCGCGACCAACTGCAGTAGGGACGGCGGCTGTTCGCCCTCCGCTCGCAGCGGCTCCAGAAGTGGCTCGGCCATCGGTGTCGTCACCGGGAGGGTGCCGTCGGGGTCGCAGATGCGCAGCAACCGCGCCACCGCCGGGCTCGGTGCCATCGCCCAATGGGCCTGGGCGCCCGAGCAGACGACGTTGATGCGGTGTAGCGCCGAAAAGCCGGCCGTGCCAATGAACTTCAGGCCGCGCAGGTCCAGGATCACGCGCCGGGAACGAGCGACGACGTGTCGGACGTACGCCGCGAGCTGGTCGGCGTTGGCGGCGTCGAGCTCACCGTCCACCGTGACCAGAGTCCCCGACGGCCCCCAGCGCGCCGTGAACTGCGCCGCGCGACTGTGCTGCCAAGATTGGGCCACAGACATTACTGACTCCATCCGTAGAGCAGTTGTGCTGCGGAAAACGTCAGGCGTGGATTGAAGCGGAAAACAGGGAGTTCGCCCTCCCCGCGCCAAATTGACGTGATCCGGACGGCTGTGAACTCAACCTGACCCGAACGCTACCCGCGCCAGACCTGGTCGACAACTGTTTCCCAGGAATATTGTCCGGCGGCTATTTGATCTCGGCGAGCACCGTGCCCTGGGTGATGGCGGCGCCGGCCTCGACCGCAAGGCCGGTGATGACACCGTCCTTGTGCGCGGTGACCGGGTTCTCCATCTTCATCGCCTCGAGGACCACGACCAGGTCGCCGGTGGCGACCTCCTGTCCCTCCTCGACCGCGACCTTGACCACGGTGCCCTGCATGGGGGCGGTCACGGCGTCACCGGAGGCGGCGGCACCCGCATGCGCCCCGCGCTTGCGCGGCTTGGGCTTCTTGCGGATGACGCCGGCGGGATCCGCGGCGCCGTTGGAAAGCGCCAGATCGCCGGGCAGCGACACCTCGAGGCGCCGGCCACCGACCTCCACGACCACCGTCTGGCGGGGCCGGGCGTCTTCTTCGTCGAGGGGCTCGCCAGCGGTGAAGGGCTCGATGGTGTTGTTCCACTCGGTCTCGATCCAGCGGGTGTGCACCGAGAAGCTGTCGCCGTCACCGATGAAAGCGGGATCGGACACCACGGCGCGGTGGAACGGGATGACGGTGGCCAGCCCTTCCACGTGGAATTCGTCGAGGGCGCGGCGGGAGCGGGCCAGGGCTTCTTCGCGGGTGGCGCCGTAGACGATCAGCTTGGCCAGCATCGAGTCGAACTGGCCGCCGATCACCGAACCGGCCTCGACGCCGGAGTCCAGGCGGACGCCGGGCCCGCTGGGAGTGTCGTAGCGGGTGACCGGGCCGGGCGCCGGCAGGAAGCCACGTCCGGCGTCCTCGCCGTTGATCCGGAATTCGATGGCGTGGCCGCGTGGCGTCGGATCCTCGGTGAGATCCAGCTTTTCGCCGTTGGCGATCTTGAACTGCTGCAACACCAGGTCGATGCCCGCGGTCTCCTCGGTGACCGGGTGCTCGACCTGCAGCCGGGTGTTGACCTCCAGGAACGAGATCAGGCCGTCCTGGCCGACCAGATATTCGACGGTGCCGGCGCCGTAGTAGTGCGCCTCCTTGCAGATGCGCTTGGCTGACTCGTGGATCTCCTTGCGCTGCGCGTCGGTCAGGAACGGCGCGGGCGCCTCCTCCACCAGCTTCTGGAAGCGGCGCTGCAGGGAGCAGTCGCGGGTGCCCGCGACGATGACGTTGCCGTGCTGGTCGGCGATCACCTGCGCCTCGACGTGGCGGGGCTTGTCCAGGTAGCGCTCGACGAAGCATTCGCCGCGGCCGAAGGCGGCGACGGCTTCGCGTACCGCCGATTCGTACAGGTGCGGGATCTCTTCGATGGTGCGCGCGACCTTCATGCCGCGGCCGCCGCCACCGAAGGCCGCCTTGATGGCGATCGGGACGCCGTACTCCTCGGCGAAGGCCACCACCTCGTCGGCGTCCTTGACCGGGTCGGGCGTGCCGGGCACCAGGGGAGCCTGGGCGCGCGCCGCGATGTGGCGGGCGGTGACCTTGTCACCGAGGTCGCGGATCGACTGGGGGCTCGGGCCGATCCAGATCAGGCCGGCGTCGAGGACCGCCTGCGCGAAATCGGCGTTCTCCGAGAGGAACCCGTAGCCGGGGTGGATGGCGTTGGCGCCCGACTTGGCCGCCGCGTCGAGGAGCTTGCCGAAGTCCAGGTAGGACTCCGCGGAAGTCTGGCCACCCAAGGCGAACGCCTCGTCGGCGAGGCGCACGTGCGGGGCGTCGGCGTCGGGCTCGGCGTACACCGCCACGCTGGGCAGGCCCGCATCGCGAGCCGCGCGGATCACCCGGACAGCGATCTCGCCGCGGTTGGCGACAAGCACTTTGGAGATCCTCGAGCTGGCGTGACTAGCCACTGCGCCTCCTGTTTGGCATATCTGAAGCGGACGTGTTTCCGCCGTGGGCTTCTTTAAGAGAGTTTCTTACAACTCCCGGGAAGTCTAAGCGCCGCGCCGTCAGGCCGATCAGGCGGTGCCGGAATTTGGAGCCGACTCGCGCAGCCGCCGCTTGATGCGGGCGAGCATCGCCGACATGCCGCGCAGCCGCAGCGGGCTGATCAGCGCGGCCAAGCCCAGGTCGGTGTAAAAGTCCTCGGGCACCGCCAAAATGTCGGCCGCGGGCTGCTCGTCGAGACCGGCGGCCAGGATCGACGCGAACCCCCTGGTGGTCGGCGCCTCGGCGGGCGCGCTGAAGTGCAACCGCACCCGGTTCGGGTCGCTGGCATCGACGTGGAGGAAGAGCGGGGTCTGGCATTCGGGCACCGGCTCCATGGCCTGCTCTTCCAGCTCGGGAGGCAGGGCCGGGAGGTCGTTGGCGAATTCCAGCAGCAGCGTCAGCTTGTCCTGGCCCTGGACTTCGGCGAAGTCGGAGACCACCTCGGCTAACGGGGCGGGCAGGGTCATCGGACCGGAACGGCCCCCGGCTCTTCACCTGCGACGATCGGCGTGCGCACGGTGTTGCCCCACTCGGTCCACGATCCGTCGTAGTTGCGCACCCCGGGCTTGCCCAGCAGGTAGGTGAGCACGAACCAGGTGTGGCTGGACCGCTCGCCGATGCGGCAGTACACGACGGTCTTGTCGTCCGGGGTGATGAAGTCGTAGAGCTCCTCGAGCTCCTCGCGGCTGCGGAATCGCCCGCTCTCGTCGACCGCCTTGGCCCACGGGATGGACCGGGCGGTGGGGATGTGGCCGCCGCGCAGCACGCCCTCCTCGGGGTAGTCGGGCATGTGGGTGCGCTTGCCGGTGTACTCGTCCGGCGAGCGCACGTCGATCAGCGGCTGGGTGCCCAGGATGGCCAGCACGTCGTCCTTGAAGGCCCGGATGGGCTCGTCGTTGCGGGCGACGACGGGGTAGCCGGTGGAGGTCTTGGTGGGGACGTCCAGGGTGGTCTCCCGGCGCTCGGCCAGCCACAGGTCGCGCCCGCCGTTGAGCAGGCGCACATCGGGGTGGCCGAACAACGTGAAGACCCACAGCGCGTAGGCGGCCCACCAGTTGCTCTTGTCGCCGTAGATCACCACGGTGTCGTCGCGCGAGATGCCTTTGCGGTCCATCAATTCGGCGAACTGCTCGCCGTTGATGTAGTCGCGGACCCTCGGGTCGTTGAGGTCGGTGTGCCAGTCGATCTTGACCGCGCCGGGGATATGGCCGACGTCGTAGAGCAAGACGTCCTCGTCGGATTCGACGATCACCAGGCCGGGGGTGCCCTGATGGGCGGAGAGCCAGTCGGCGGTGACCAGCCGTTCGGGGTGGGCGTAGGCCGTCAGAGTCGGGCTTGGATCCGGGGGTAATGCCACGCCTCCGAGCCTACCGTCAGCTCGGAAACGGCAATCGGGTCAGTGCTTGCGGACTAGCCGCTCGGGCACGCCGGGGTTCCAGATGGTGATTTCCAGATGGCCGTCGCGGACCTCAACCGCCGATGCCCCGGTGACACCGGTGGCGAGCAGGTCGAAGCGCTGCTCGCGCAGGTCCAATCCGGTCTCGGAGAACAGCGTCTCTGCGAAGCGCCGGTGCACCGCGCCGTAGGGAACGACGCGGGCCAGGCCCCACAGCTTCGCGTCGCCGTCGGTCACCTCGGTGTCGACCGTCGCGGTGTGCAGACAGAACCTCGGGTCGCGCGCCAGATCGAGGAACTTAGTGGTGGCCGGCATCCCGGGCAGCCACAGCTCTTCCTCGAAGATCCGCGGCTCCATCGGGCTGATCCGGGGGAACCCGTCGGAGCGCAGGGTCGCCAACATGCACAGGTTGCCACTGGCGCGATGTCGACGGGTGAAGATGCCGGCGATGCGCGGCGCTTGGGCGGTGAACTCGGTCCAAGTGGTCATGGCTTGACCCTAGGGTTTCCGCCGAACTCGTAATTCTGCGGAGAAAGTGCGAGTGGCCGCCTGCGGATTTACGGGCTCGGCGTTACCGCCCACAGCTGGGTCACCGACAGCCCCACCCTTCCCAACATGGACCGCAGCAGCGGCAGGCTCACACCGATCACGTTCGACGGGTCGCCGTCGATCCCTTCGACGAACCAGCCGCCCAGCCCGTCGAGGGTGAACCCGCCGGCCACGTGCAGCGGCTCGCCGCTGGCGACGTAAGCCCGCAGGTCCGCCTCCGTGGGTACGGCGAAACGCACTGTGGTGCAAGCGGATTCCACTTCGTGATGGGTGATCGCGCCACCCACCAGCCGCAGCAGACAGTGCCCGGTGTGCAGCCGGCCCGACCGGCCACCCATGCGACGCCACTGGGCCATCGCTTCGCCGGCCGACCCGGGCTTGCCGCACAGTTCGCCGTCGAGATAGAGCATCGAATCGCAGCCGACGACAACGCAATCGGCGGCGACGGCACCGGCCAGTTCGCCCGCCACGCGCTCGGCCTTGGCCGCCGCCAGCGCGCACACCACCTCAGCGGGCGCGGCTTCGGGTTGCAGCTCCGCGATGACGGCGTTTTCGTCCACGCCGGAGACCACGACCAGCGGATCGATGCCGGCCTGGCGCAGCACCTGCAGGCGGCCCGACGAGGCCGACCCGAGGACCAGCCGGGTCAATGCTTCATGTGCGTCATTTGCTGCATGGTGAGCCGCTGGTAGTTGGACATCGCGAACCGCAGCCGGTCCACCGGCAGGCCCCAGCGGGTGGGCTCGGGCTCGGTGGGCTCGGGGACGCCGCCACCGACGACGCCCAGCGCGGTGACCAGCGCGGCCACCTCCTCGTCGGTGGGGCGACCCTTGAGGATGTGGATGTGCGGCTCGTGCGGCTGGTGCGCGGCTTCGGTTGTCTCAGAGCCGTTTTCGTCGCTCATGGCCGGATCGTTCGCCTCATTCCCGTCGCTCACCGCGTTCGCTCCGCTCGTTCGGCTCACAGCGGGATGTTCCCGTGCTTCTTGGGGGGCAGGTGCGCGATCTTTCGTTCCAGCAGCCGCAGCGCCGTGCCGATGTAGCCGCGGGTGTGCGACGGCGGGATCACCGCGTCGACGTAGCCCCGCTCGGCGGCGACGTAGGGGTTGACCAACGTGTCCTCGTACTCCTGCTGCAGCTCCAGGCGCAGCGCGTCGACGTCCTTGCCCTCCTTGGCAGCCTCGGAGAGCTGCTTGCGGTAGACGAAGCCGACGGCCCCGGAGGCGCCCATCACCGCGATCTGCGCGGTCGGCCAGGCGATGTTGACGTCGCAGCCCATGTCCTTGGAGCCCATGACGCAGTACGCGCCGCCGTAGGCCTTGCGGGTAATCACGGTGATCTTCGGGACGGTGGCCTCACCGTAGGCGAACAGCAGCTTGGCGCCGCGCCGGATGATGCCGTTGTATTCCTGGCCGGTGCCCGGCAGGAAGCCCGGGACGTCCACCAGCATGATGATCGGGATGTTGAAGCAGTCGCAGGTCCGCACGAACCGGGCCGCCTTCTCCGAGGCGTTGATGTCCAGGCAGCCGGCGAACTGTGTGGGCTGGTTGGCCACGATCCCGACAGGCCGGCCCTCGATGCGGCCGAAGCCGACGACGATGTTGGTGGCGTAGCCGTTCTGGATTTCCAGGAACTCGTCGTCGTCGAGGATCCGGGTGATCACCTCGTGCATGTCGTACGGCTGGTTGGCCGAGTCCGGGATCAGCGTGTCCAGCTCGAGGTCCTCCTCGGTGAGGTTGTCCTCGATGGCGCCCTCGGGGACGGGCTCGGCGTAGCGCGGCGCGTCGGTGGCGTTGTTGGGCGGCAGGTAGCTCAGCAGGTCGCGCACCCAGTCGAAGGCGTCCTGCTCGCCCGATGCGACGTAGTGCAGGGTGCCCGACTTGGCCATGTGGGTGTGGGCGCCCCCGAGCTCCTCCATCGTGACGTCCTCGCCCGTGACGGTCTTGATGACGTCCGGCCCGGTGATGAACATCTGGCTGGTCTGGTCGACCATCACCACGAAGTCGGTCAGGGCGGGGGAGTACACGTGCCCACCGGCGGCGGCACCCATGATCAGTGAGATCTGCGGGATCACGCCGGAGGCCAGGATGTTGTTCCGGAAGATCTTGCTGTACAGGCCGAGCGAGACGACGCCCTCCTGGATACGCGCGCCGGCGCCGTCGTTGATGCCGATCAGCGGGCGGCCGGTCTTGATCGCCAGTTCCTGAATCTTGACGATCTTCTCGCCGTACACCTCGCCGAGGCTGCCGCCGAACACCGTGGCGTCCTGGCTGAAGATGCACACTTCGCGACCGTCGATGGTGCCGTAGCCGGTGATCACGCCGTCGCCGAGCGGGCGGTTGTTCTCCAGGCCGAAGTTCTTGCTGCGGTGCCGCGCCAGCGCGTCGAGTTCGACGAACGAGTCCTCGTCGAGCAGGGCGAGGATGCGCTCACGGGCGGTCAGCTTGCCCTTGGCGTGCACCTTCTCGACGGCCTCTTCGCCCACCGGGTGCAGCGACTCTTCGCGGCGCTTGTGCAGCTCGGCCAGCTTGCCTGCGGTGGTGTGGATGTCGATGGTGTGCTCAGCGGCCGGCTCCGCGGTGTGGTCGGTAACGCTTGTCATGGGATCCGAGCTTAGCGGCGGGCTAGTCTCCGCTGATGGACTGGGCGACCGAATGCGATGTGCTGGTCGCGGGATCGGGCGGTGGCGGCGTCACCGGTGCCTACACCGCGGCGCGCGAAGGTCTGGACGTGTTGCTGGTAGAGGCGACGTCTAAATTCGGCGGGACCACCGCCTACTCCGGTGGGGGCGGCGTCTGGTTCCCGTGCAACCCGGTGCTGGTGCGGGCCGGGGGCCCTGGCTCGTTTGACGACACCATCGAGGACGCGCTCACCTACTACCACGCCGTCGTCGGTGACCGCACCCCCCGTGAACTGCAGGAAACCTATGTCCGCGGCGGCGCCCGGCTGATCGAGTACCTGGAAGCCGACCCCCTGCTGAAGTTCGTGCCGTTGCCCTGGCCGGACTACTACGGCAAAGCACCGAAGGCGCGGCTGGACGGCCAGCGCCACATCGCCGCGAAGCCCTGGAAGGTGGCCGCCGCCCCCGAACTGCGGCAGGTGATCCGCGGGCCGCTGGACACCGACCGGCTCGGCGCGGAACCGCCCTCCGACTACTACCTCGGGGGTCGGGCGCTGATCGCGCGGTTCCTCAAGGCGATTGAGCAGTATCCGACGGCCTCGCTACGGCGTAATACCGCCCTGGTCGAGTTGGTGATGTCGGAAGGGGCGGTGACGGGCGCGATCGTCGAGAGCGACGGTGAGCGCCGCGCGATCCGGAGCCGGCTGGGGGTGCTGCTGGCCGCCGGCGGCTTCGAGAACAACGAGGAGTTGCGGCGCGAATACGGGGTGCCGGGCGCGGCCCGGGACACCATGGGCGGCCCGGGGAGTCGGGGGCTGGCGCTGCAGGCCGGCATCGCCGCGGGCGCCGACACCGACCTGCTGGATCAGGCGTGGTGGTCGCCGGGCATGACCCACCCGGACGGCCGGTCCGCGTTCGCGCTGTGGTTCACCGGTGGCATCTTCGTGAACCAGGACGGCAACCGGTTCGTCAACGAGTCCCGCGCGTACGACCGGGCCGGCCGCGAGATCATCGCGCAACTGCAGGACGGGTCAATCACGTTGCCGTACTGGATGATCTACGACGACAGGGAGGGCGAAGTGCCTCCGGTGAAGGCGGCCAACGTCCCCATCGTCGAGACGGAGCGCTACGTCGCCGCCGGCCTGTGGCACTCGGCGGACACCCTGGAGGAACTGGCCGACAAGATCGGTGTCCCGGGCCGCCAGCTGGCGGCAACGGTGGCCCGGTTCAACGGTTTTGCCGCGTCCGGCGTCGACGAGGACTTCGGCAGGGGCGACGAGGCTTTCGACCGCGCGTTCTCGGGGGGCGCTTCGCCACTGGTGCCCATCGATCGCCCGCCGTATCACGCCGCGGCTTTCGGCATTTCGGATCTGGGCACCAAGGGCGGCCTGCGCACCGACACCGCCGCCCGGGTGCTCGACACGTCCGGCAACCCCATTCCCGGTTTGTACGCCGCCGGCAACACGATGGCCGCGCCCAGCGGCACCGCCTACCCCGGGGGCGGCAACCCGATCGGAACCAGCATGCTGTTCAGCCACCTGGCCGTCCTGGACATGCGAGACGCGAGCCGCCGGCGCCGGTGAGTTCTAGGCTGGGTCCAGTGACAGACCGAGATCAGCTCAGGGCACCGCTGGACCAGGCCGCGCTGCGCGCCGAACTGATCGGCACCGGACTGGGCTGGCGCCGACTCGACGTCGTCGAACAGACCGGCTCCACGAACGCCGACCTGCTCGCGCGAGCGGCGTCGGGGACCGACGTGGCCGGGGCGGTGCTGATCGCCGAGCACCAGACGGCGGGCCGCGGGCGGCACGGCCGCACCTGGTCGGCCACCCCGCGGACCCAGATCACGATGTCGGTTGGCATCAGCATCGTCGACGTGCCGACCGCCGGCTGGGGCTGGTTGCCCCTGGCCACCGGGGTGGCGGTGGTCGACACGGTGGCTCCACTGCTCGGCGGGGTTCCGGTGGGGCTCAAGTGGCCCAACGACGTGCTGGCGGGCGCCCCCGAATCCCCCGGCAAGCTGGCCGGCATCCTCGCCGAGGTGGCCCGGCCGGTGGTGGTGATCGGCTTGGGGCTCAACGTGTTTCAGGCGCCCGACGGCGTCGAGGGGGCCACCTCGCTGCTCGACCTCGGTGTGCAGGCTCCCGACCGCACCCTGCTGGTGAGCGGGCTGTTGTCCGAGCTCGGCCGGCGGATCGTGGCGTGGCGCGCCGCGCGCGGGGCGGACTGGGCGCTGGCAGCCGACTACCGGGCGCGCAGCCTGACCATCGGCCACCGGGTGCGGGCCCACCTGCCCGGCGGCAAGGAAGTGGTCGGGGACGCGACCGCCGTCGACGACCAGGGCAGGCTGTGCATCGACACCGGGGGAGAGACCGTCGTCGTCTCGGCGGGCGACGTGGTGCATTTGCGCTAGTTGTCCGGCCCCGCGCGGCTAATGTCGGCGGGCATGAGCTACCCGGATAACGTCCTGGCCGCGGGCGAGCAGGTTATCGTCCACCGCCACCCGCATTGGAAGCGGTTGATCTGGCCCGTCGTGGCCCTGCTGCTGGCGACCGCGCTGGCGGCGTTCGGGTCGGGCTACCTGAACTCGACGCATTGGGGGCAGCTGGCCAAGAACATCATTTACGGCGTCATCTGGGGCATCTGGCTGGTGATCGTCGGCTGGCTGACGCTGTGGCCGTTTCTGAGCTGGCTGACCACTCATTTCGTCGTGACGAACCGGCGGGTGATGTTTCGGCACGGGGTGCTGACCCGCACCGGAATCGATATCCCTCTGGCGCGGATCAACAGCGTGGAATTCCGCGATCGGATCACCGAGCGAATGTTTCGCACCGGCACGCTGATTATTGAATCGGCGTCACAGGATCCGTTGGAGTTCTACGACATTCCGCGCCTGCGCGAGGTGCACGCGCTGCTGTATCACGAAGTTTTCGACACCCTGGGTTCGGAGGAGTCGCCCAGCTGACCCCGCCGGCCGGCCCGGTTGCGCCAGGTGCGCAGCGGAGTGACGTTTCCGCCCTCGATCTCGTCCTCGAGCATCTCGGCGATGCCGCCGGCGGTGAGGGCGGATTCCAGTGCCTTGTCGGGGTTGCGCGCGAACTCGTCGGGGAACACCCAGCGCCGGAACGCCCAGAAGCGGAAGGCCATCTGCAGCAGGTTGCCGATGATGTAGGCCGAGATGAAGTCGGCGATGTTCTCCACGGTCAGCGAGACCATCGGCTCCCGCAGTTGCAGGACGTAGCTGGAGAACCACAGCGGCGCCATGGACAGCAGCACCCCCACACCGCTGAAGGCGAAGAACAGCAGCGCCTCGTGGTGACGTTCCCGGCCGCCGCGATCGCGGAAGCTCCACTCGCGGTTCAACACGTAGGACGCGATCACCGCGACGATGCCGGCGATGACCTTCGCGGTGACCGGCTTGGAGTCCAGAATTGTCAGTTTCAGCGTGTAGAAAATCGCCGAGTCGATCACGAACGTGGTTCCGCCGACGATGGCGAATTTGATCAGTTCGTGGTGGCGCAGCAAATAGGGCTGAATAAACCCGGGCATGCGTTCGATTGCGGCGTCGGCGAAGGGCACAAGTGGTCAGTGTACGGACGGACACAAAATCGACGCAAAATCGTACATAACGATTCGGTGTCACCGCCGGTCAACACGCCGCCCGCGCCGTGACACCATGATGGCCGTGCCGAGTACACGCCCGCCCAGGGCCGCCCCCGCAGTAGCGCCGTTGGTCGCCATGGTCGGCGGCGGCCAGCTCGCCCGGATGACCCATCAGGCCGCGATCGCCCTGGGGCAGACGCTGCGGGTGCTGGCGACCGCCGCCGACGAGCCGGCCGCGCAGGTCACCCCCGACGTCGTGATCGGTTCGCACACCGAGCTGGAAGACCTGCGCCGGGTCGCCGCCGGGGCCCATGTCCTGACGTTCGACCACGAGCATGTGCCGGGCGAGCTGCTGGACAAGCTGGTCGCCGAGGGCGTCAACGTCGCCCCGCCGCCGCAGGCGCTGGTGCACGCCCAGGACAAGCTGGTCATGCGGCGGCGGCTGGAGTCGCTGGGCGTTCCCGTGCCCAGCTACGCCGAAATCCGGAGCGTCGACGAACTCGATGCCTTCGCGCGGCGCATCGCCGGCCCCGTGGTCGTGAAAGCGGTGCGCGGCGGCTACGACGGGCGCGGGGTGCGGATGGCACGCGACCCTCTGCATGCGAGAGAGATCGCGGCCGACTTCCTGGCCGATGAGGTGCCGGTGATGGCCGAGGAGCAGGTGAGTCTGCGCCGCGAACTGTCGGCGCTGGTGGCGCGCTCACCGTTCGGCCAGGGCGCGGCGTGGCCGGTCGTCGAGACGGTGCAACGGGACGGGATCTGCGTCCAGGTGATCGCGCCCGCGCCCGGGCTGCCCGACAACGTCGCCGCCGCGGCCCAGCAGCTGGCGTTGCGCCTGGCCGCCGAGCTGGGCGTGGTCGGGGTGTTCGCGGTCGAGCTGTTCGAGACCACCGACGGAGAGCTGCTCGTCAACGAGCTGGCGATGCGGCCGCACAACTCCGGGCACTGGACCATGGACGGGGCGCGCACCAGTCAATTCGAACAGCACGTGCGCGCGGTACTGGACTATCCGCTGGGCGACACCGACGCCATCGCGCCGGTGACGGTGATGGCCAACGTGCTCGGCGCCGCGGAGCGGCCCGCGATGACGATCGACGAGCGGTTGCACCACCTGTTCGCGCGGATGCCCGACGCCCGGGTGCACCTCTACGGCAAGGAGGAACGGCCCGGTCGCAAGGTCGGCCACGTCAATTTCCTGGGCACCGACATGGCGGAGGTGGCCGCGCTGCGGACGCGCGCCGAGTTGGCGGCACACTGGTTGTCGCACGGGCAGTGGACGGACGGATGGGATCCGCATGCCGGCGACGATAAACAGAGCAGTGCGATAGGAAAAGGCGGGAGAAGCGGCATAAATGGCCATGAGTGAGCAACCCCGCGTCGGGGTCATCATGGGCAGCGACAGCGACTGGTCGGTGATGTCCGACGCCGCGGCGGCGCTGGCCGAGTTCGACGTACCGGCCGAGGTTCGGGTGGTCTCGGCGCATCGCACGCCCCAGGCGATGTTCGACTACGCGCGCGGCGCGGCCGACCGCGGCATCGAGGTGATCATCGCTGGAGCCGGCGGCGCCGCCCACCTGCCCGGGATGGTCGCGTCGGCGACGCCGCTGCCGGTGATCGGGGTGCCGGTGCCGCTGGCGCGGCTGGACGGCCTCGACTCGTTGCTGTCGATCGTGCAGATGCCCGCGGGCGTCCCGGTGGCCACGGTCTCGATCGGCGGCGCGCGCAACGCGGGGCTGCTCGCGGTGCGCATCCTCGGCTCGTCCGATCCGGCGCTGCGTGCCCGCCTCGTCGAGTTCCAAGGCCAGCTGGCCGAGAGCGTGCGCGCCAAGGATGAGGCGCTACAGCAGCTGCACGGTAAAGTTACCGGTGAGTAGCAAGGAGGCTTGAGATGGCTGGTTGG
Organism: Mycobacterium sp. 852002-30065_SCH5024008; assembly: GCF_001665645.1. Lineage (NCBI taxonomy): Bacteria > Bacillati > Actinomycetota > Actinomycetes > Mycobacteriales > Mycobacteriaceae > Mycobacterium > Mycobacterium sp. 852002-30065_SCH5024008. The sequence goes on from NZ_LZSZ01000087.1 coordinate 63,274, forward strand.
GCCGGAGACCCGTCGTTCGATTTGTTCCAGTTGCCCGAGGAGCACCAGGAGCTGAGGGCGGCGATCCGCGCGCTGGCGGAGAAGGAGATCGCCCCGCACGCCGCCGACGTGGACGAGAATTCGCGCTTTCCGGACGAGGCGCTGGAGGCGCTGAACGCGTCCGGCTTCAACGCGGTCCACGTCCCCGAGGAGTTCGGCGGCCAGGGCGCGGATTCCGTCGCGGCGTGCATCGTGATCGAGGAGGTCGCCCGCGTCGACGCTTCTGCGTCGCTGATCCCCGCGGTGAACAAGCTGGGCACCATGGGGCTGATCCTGCGCGGCTCCGACGAGCTGAAGAAGCAGGTGCTGCCGTCCATCGCCGACGGCACCGCGATGGCGTCCTACGCGTTGAGCGAGCGGGAAGCCGGCAGCGACGCGGCAGCCATGCGCACGCGGGCCAAGGCCGACGGCGACGACTGGATTCTCAACGGCGCCAAGTGCTGGATCACCAACGGCGGCAAGTCGAGCTGGTACACCGTCATGGCCGTCACCGACCCGGACAAGGGCGCCAACGGCATCTCCTCGTTCATGGTGCACGCCGACGACGAGGGGTTCACCGTCGGGCCCAAAGAGAAGAAGCTCGGCATCAAGGGCTCCCCGACCACCGAGCTGTACTTCGAGAACTGCCGCATCCCGGGCGACCGGATCATCGGTGAGCCAGGCACCGGCTTCAAGACCGCGCTGGCGACGCTGGACCACACCCGCCCCACCATCGGCGCCCAGGCGGTCGGCATCGCGCAGGGCGCGCTGGACGCCGCCATCGCCTACACCAAGGACCGCAAGCAGTTCGGCCGCCCCGTCAGCGACAACCAGGGTGTGCAGTTCATGCTCGCCGACATGGCCATGAAGCTGGAGTCGGCCCGGCTGATGGTCTACCACGCGGCCGCCCGCGCGGAACGCGGCGAATCCAACCTGGGCTTCATCTCCGCGGCGTCCAAGTGCTGGGCCTCCGACGTCGCGATGGAGGTGACCACCGACGCGGTGCAGCTCTTCGGCGGCGCCGGCTACACCGTCGACTTCCCGGTCGAGCGGATGATGCGCGACGCCAAGATCACCCAGATCTACGAGGGCACGAATCAGATTCAGCGCGTTGTCATGTCGCGGGCGCTGCTGCGCTGAACGCGACGCTAGGATCTCTCAGGGCAGCCATTCGGGGTGGTGGGGCCACACGTAGAGTCGTGCGAATGGGTCTGACCGTGGGGGTCTCAGTGAACGGCGTGGCGTCGTCTGCGCACGCCGGGATGACCGGCAATTGATGCCCGTGCGCGCTCCAGTGACCCCGGCGGCGAATTGGCAGTCGTTGTCTTTGCTGTTGGTCGAGGACGACCGCGCCGACGCGGTGCTGGTGGAAGACCTGATCGCCGATGCGGTCGCCGATATCCGGGTGGTGTGGGCGCAGTCGATGGCCCACGCCGAGCGTGAGCTCGCCTCCGCCCGGCCCGACTGCGTGCTGCTGGACCTGCACCTGCCCGACGCCAACGGCATCGACGCGCTGGACCGCATCGCCAAGCGCGACGCCACGGTTCCCATCGTCGTGCTGACCGGACTGAACGACGAATACTTCGGCGCCTCGGCGGTCGCCGCGGGCGCCCAGGATTACCTGGTGAAGGGCCGTGTCGAGCCCGAGATGCTGCGGCGCGCGCTGCTGTACGCGATCGAGCGCAAGCGCGCCGAGCTGATCGCCGCCGACCTGCACGCGACCCAGCTGAGAGCCCGTGAGAACGCCCTGCTGGAGCGCGGCCTGCTGCCCTCCCCGCTGCTGCTGGACAACCCGGGCGTAGACATCGTCGCCCGGTACCGGCCGAGCCGCGAGGACGCGCTGCTGTGCGGGGACTTCTACGACGTGGTCCAGACGCCCGACCGGGTCGTTCACGTCCTGATCGGCGACGTCGCGGGGCACGGGCCCCACGAGGCCGCCCTGGGCGCGGCGCTGCGCATCGCCTTCCGCGCGCTCACCTTCGCCGGCGTGCACGGGGTCGAGCTGATGCGGCAGCTCGAGCGGGTGCTGCACTCCGAGCGAACGGGCATAGGCGTTTTCGCGACCGTGCTCAGTCTGGAGATCCCGGCCGACAGTCCGCGCATCACCGTCATCCGCGCCGGTCACCCCGGGATGCTGTTGCAGCGCGACGGCACGGTGGAATGGGTGGAGCCGCCCGGCGGTCCCGCGCTGGGCCTGCGCGCCGACGACGACTGGCCGCGCTATGAGATGGAGTTTCCCGCGGGTCATGGCCTGCTGCTGCTGACCGACGGCCTGTTCGAGGGATATTCGGGACAAGGCACCCAGCGCCTCGGCGAGGACGGTCTGCTCGAGCTGGCCCGGTCGCACGCGAACCGACCGGGTCCGGAGTTCGTCGACGCGCTCATCGACGGCGCCCAGGAACTCGCCCAGTCGCACGGCGGGCTCACCGACGACATCGCCGTGCTGCGGGTCGAAAGGACCACCCCGTGACCCCGAGGTCGCGCCGCCTGCCCCTGTCGCAGCTCACGGTACGTGGCTGGCACGCCCTCGTCCTGGTCAGCATGGGCGTTATGGTGCTCGCCGGCGCACTCGTCGGCGGGCTGTTGCTGGACCGCACCGACCAGATGACGCGCGACCTCCTTGACAACATCCAGCCGGCGCGCGTGGCGGCCTTCCAGCTGCAGGCCGCGCTGCGCGACCAGGAGACGGGCATCCGGGGCTACCTGATCGCCGGGGACCGGCAATTCCTCACGCCGTACTACGACGGGCAGCACGCCGAACACGCTGCGGTGGACGAGATCCGGCGCCGCCTGAGCGAGCGTCCGGACCTCATCGGCGACCTGGACGCGATCGAGAACGCCGCGGCCAAGTGGCGGGCGAGCTATGCCGAACCGGTCATCGGCACCGTGATGCCGAACGGCAAGAACGTCACGAGCAAACCGTCGGCGGAGCGCGGCAAAGCCGAATTCGACCATTTGCGAATGCTTTTCGATAGCCAGAACGCGAATCTGTCGGCCGCGCGGACGACCGCCGCGAACGAACTCAAACGCGTCGATGCCTGGCGCGACAGGGCGTTCGGCGCCATGGTGTTGCTGTTCTTCGTCACGGCCGGGCTGCTGGGGTTCCTGATCCGAGACACGGTCGCGCGCCCACTCGCCGCGCTGGCCGCGGCGTGCCGGCGGATCACCGAGGGCAACTTCGAGCAAAGCATCGCGGCGCCGAAGCGGCCCAAAGACATCCGCGACATGGCGATCAACGTGGAGAACATGCGCAAGCGCATGGTCGACGAGCTCGAGACGTCGCGTACGGCCCAGGTGCAGCTGGACGAGCAGGCGGCCGAATTGCGCCGGTCCAACACCGAACTCGAGCAGTTCGCCTACGTCGCATCGCACGACCTGCAGGAGCCGCTGCGCAAGGTCGCCTCGTTCTGCCAGCTGCTGGAGCGGCGATACGGCGACAAGCTCGACGAGCGCGGTATCGAATACATCGGATTCGCGGTCGACGGGGCCAAACGGATGCAGGCGCTGATCAACGACCTGCTCACCTTCTCGCGCGTCGGCCGGCTGGGCGCCACGGAGACCGACGTGGACCTCGACACGGCGCTGGACTCCGGCCTGGCCAACCTGTCCACCGCCATCGAAGAGTCGGACGCCGAAATCGTGCGCCCCGACGCGCTGCCGCGGATCAAGGGCGACCCCATGTTGCTGACGATGCTGTGGCAGAACCTCATCGGCAACGCGGTGAAGTTCCGGCACAAAGATCGCCGGCCCCGCGTCGTCATCGAGTGCGCGCCGGGCACCGGCATCCATGACGGCGAATGGTTGATCACCTTGTCGGACAACGGTATCGGCATCCCGCCCGAGTTCGCCGACAAGGTCTTCGTCATCTTCCAGCGCCTGCACGGTCGCGACGTGTACGCCGGGACCGGCGTCGGCCTCGCGTTGGTCAAGAAGATCGTCGAGCACCACGGCGGCACCATCCGGATCGACCCGACCCGCACCGAGGGGACGCGGTTCGAGTTCACGCTGCCCATGCCCGAGGCCGTAGCCGAAGCAGACTCAGACGCTTTGGAAGGAGCGCACCAATGACATCAGAAGGCAGAGCGATCGACATCCTGCTCGTCGAGGACGACCCGGGTGACGAGCTCATCACGCGAGAAGCCTTCGAGCACAACAAACTCAAGAACCGGCTCCACGTGGCGCACGACGGGGAGGAAGGCCTCGACTACCTCTACCAGCGCGGCAAGTTCGAGGATGCGCCGCGGCCCGACCTCATCCTGCTGGACCTGAACCTGCCCAAGTACGACGGCCGCCAGCTGCTGGAGAAGATCAAGTCCGACCCGGACCTGGCCCGCATCCCGGTCGTCGTGCTCACCACCTCCTCGGCCGAGGAGGACATCCTGCGCAGCTACAAGCTGCACGCCAACGCCTATGTCACCAAGCCGGTCGACCTGGACCAGTTCATGAAGGCGGTCCGGCAGATCGACGAGTTCTTCGTCCAGGTGGTGCGCCTGCCCAGCCTGTAAGGCTATGGCGCGGTGAGGAACTCGTCGTTGTGCTGTCCGGGCGCGGGCGGGGGATCGGTGACCACAGCGTCGAAGCTCGCGTAGCGCGCCGGCATGCGGACCACCGTGACCGCGTCGCCGCCGGTGCCCACCGGAAGGGCGAGCTCGTTCTCCCCGAAGAGCGGGGTGTCCACCACCTGCTTCCAGGTGTAGGCCAGGCAGGCCATCAGGCCGCCTTCCTGAAGCAGCTCAACCCATTCGGCCGCCGTCTTGGCGGCCAGCGCCGACTCGAGTTCCTCGGTCAACTCGTGGTAATTCATTGCCCGCGAACGCTGATCGACGAACCGCTCGTCGGTCAGCAGGTCCGGCCGCCCGATGATCTGGCACAGCTTCGCCCAATGCTTGGGCACATACGCGCTGATCACCAGGTACCCGTCGGCGGCCTTGAACGCGTCGGACGGTTGGGTGGCGAAGCCAACTCCCTTGCGCTTCTTGGGCTTCGGTGTGGCGTCGGGCTTGGCCGCCGCGCTGGGCTTGTTCAGATGGATCGTGAGCTGGCTGGCCTGCAAGTTGACCGCTACGTCGTACATGGCGACGCGCACCACGTCGGCCACGCCATGGCGCTCCCGGTTGAGCAGGGCGGCCAGCACCGCCTGGGCCAGCACGTGACCGCTGGCGGCGTCGACGAGCTGGAAGGGGATGATCTGCGGTTTGCCGGTCGGCGTCGGCATCCCGGTCGTCATGCCCGACTCGGCCGCAACCATCAGATCGACGCCCGGCCTGCTGCCGTGCGGGCCGTTGCCGCCGTAGGCCGACAGCCGCGCATAGACGAGCCGGGGGTTGCGGGCGCGCAACTCGTCGGGGCCCAGGCCCATCCGCTCCATCACGCCGGGGCGGAACCCTTCCAGCACGACGTCGGCGGTGTCGACCAGCCGCAGGATCTGTTGCTTGGCTTCGTCGTTCGTGAGGTCGACCGCCACCGACTTCTTGCCCCGGTTGTGCGGCAGAAACAGCGTGGGCAGCGGCGGACGCCCGGGCAGGACCGCGGTGATCTGCCGGGCCGCCTCACCCAGGGGCGCCTCGACCTTGATCACCTCGGCGCCCAGGTCGGCCAGCACCTGGCCGGCCAGCGGCCCGGCGATGTTCTGGGTGAAATCGAGTACCCGGAACCCGTCAAGCGGCTTGGCGTGCGTGCTGTCTGCCATGGGTGGCCTTCCGTCAACGGGCCGTGTGCAACTCCGCGATGCAGTAGTAGTTCTCGGCGAACGGCGCACCGGCTTCGGTGCGCTGCAAAGGTAACCCGTTGTCGGCCAACAACTGATTCAGGGGTGTGCGAACCGGACGCCAGCCCCGCCGTTCCAGATACGTCGCCGCGTCGTTGCGTTCGCCGGGGAACCCCAGGTCGCCGAGCGCAATGTCCAGGCCGTTCTCCCGCCACTTCTCGCTGGCGGCGTTCAGGGCGTCCCCGTTGTCGCCGGAGTTGCTGAAGACCTCGGCCACCAGCCGGCTCCCGTCGGCGCTGAGCGCGGTGATGTCGTCGAGCAACCGGTCCTGCGCCTCGGGCGGCAGGAAGCCGAGCAGGCCCTCGGCCGCCCAGGCGGCCGGCCGCTTGGTGTCGAAGCCGGCCTCGCGCAGCGCCGACGGCCAATCGTGGCGCAGGTCGATCGGGACGGCCCGAACCTCGGCGGTGGGTTGGGCGCCCAGCTCGGCGATGGTTGCCGTCTTGAATTCGATGACTTGCGGCTGGTCGATCTCGAACACCGTGGTGCCCGCCGCCCACGGCAGCCGGTAGGCGCGCGCGTCCAGGCCGGAGGCCAGGATGACGACCTGCCGGACGCCCGTTGCACCCGCCTCGGCGAAGAACGCGTCGATGTAGCGCGTGCGGGCGGCCAGCATGTCGGTCATGCGTTGCATGCCCCACGGGGCGCCGGGTTCGTCGACGTCGGCCGAGCTCAATTCGCCGGCGGCCCATCGCGTCATGAAATCGACGCCGACGGCGCGCACCAGCGGCTCGGCGAACGGGTCGTCGATCAGCGCGTCGCGGGTGGCCCGGGCCCGTCCGGCCGCCACCATGGTGGCGGTGGCCCCCACGCTCGTGGCCAGGTCCCAGCTGTCGTTGTCGGTGCGTGTCATCGGCACTGCCCTTTCCGTCTAGTCGTTAACCAGAGTAACGATGGTGACGAAAGACCCCTGTTGGAGTGGCGTTGCGCCCTTATCCGAGGCGAGGGCCGGCGGCAGCATCGAGGTGTGGAACTTTTCCGGCGCGCGGGTTTGGAAGCCCGGTCGCTGTTTCTCTATGCGCGGTCCGGCGGATTGGGGTGGCTACCGCCCGGGCGGATCGTGCCGGTGCTGCGTGCCCTCGATCGCTACGGGCTGCTGGGGGCGGCGCCGGCGATCGCCGCCGGGCGAAACCGTGACGGGGTGGCGCTGATCGACGAGCGCGGGCCCCTGACGTTCGGTGAGCTGGAGGAGCGGACCAACGCGTTGGCCAACGAGTGGCGGCTGCGCGGGCTCGGCCCGGGCGCCGGCGTGGCCATCCTGGCCGGCAATCACCGGGGCTTTCTCGAGGCCGTCTTCGCCGCCGGCAAGTGCGGCGCATTCGTCCTGCTGCTCAACACCGGCTTCGGGCGCACGCAGTTCGCCGAGACGCTGGCCCGCGAGGGCGCGGACCTCCTGGTCTACGACGAGGAGTACAGCGCCGTCGTCGGGGACGTCCGGCCGAGGTTGGGCCGGATCCGGGCCTGGACGGATACGCCCGCTCCCGACACCCTGGACGCGCTGATCGAACGCGGGGATCCCCGTCCGCCGCCCTCGTCGGGTGGGCGACCCAAGATCGTCATCTCGACCAGTGGGACGACGGGAACACCGAAGGGCGCCGCGCGTTCCGAGCCCCACTCGCTGATACCGGTGGGCGGTCTGCTCGGCAAGGTGCCGTTCCGCGGCCGGGAAGTCACGGAATGCTGTGTGCCACTTCTTCATTCGATGGGTTTCAGCCACGCGATGTATGCGATGGTGCTGGGCTCGACCCTGGTGCTGCGCCGCCAATTCGATGCCCGAGAGACGCTGGCCAGCGTGGCCGCGCACCGGGCCAGCGCCATGATCGTCGTGCCGATCATGTTGCGGCGCATTCTTGATCTGGGGCCGGCGGCCCTGGCCGAGCACGACCTGTCGTCCCTGCGCATCGTGTTCATCGGCGGTTCCCAGCTCGGTGGCGCTCTGGCCACCCGGGCGCTCGAGGCGCTCGGCCCCGTGGTCTACAACATGTACGGATCAACCGAGGTCGCCTACGCCACCATCGCCACGCCCGCCGACCTGACCGCCGCGCCCGGCTGCGTGGGTGCGGTGGTCCCGGGCTCGGTCGTCAAGATCTTCGGCGATGACGGCCGCGAGGTCCCGCCGGCGACGCCGGGGCGGATCTTCGTCGGCAACGTGCTGACCTTCGAGGGATACACCGATGGCGGCACCAAGGAGTCGGTTCAGGGACTGATGTCCACCGGCGACATCGGTCATTTCGATTCCGACGGCAGGCTCTTCATCGACGGGCGCGACGACGAGATGATCGTCTCCGGCGGGGAGAACGTCTACCCCGGCGAGGTCGAAGAGGCGCTTGTGCAGCATCCCGGCATCCTCGACGCCGCCGTCGTCGGCGTCGACGACGAGGAGTTCGGGCAGCGGTTGCGCGCCTACCTCGTGCTCCGGCCGGGCGCGACGCTGACCGAGCACGACGTCCGGGAATACGTGCGAAACCGGCTGGCGCGCTTCAAGATTCCGCGCGACGTGGTGTTCGTCGACGAGCTGCCGCGCAACGCCGGCGGCAAGGTGCTCAAGCGGGTGCTGACCAGTCGGGTTTGACACGGTTGTGTTACTAGCGGGTGTCTGGGCCCGCGAGCGTGTGCGATCACCGCTAGCCTCGCGCAATGACCACTTCCTCTGTCATCGCCGATGAGTGCACCATCGCAGCGACGCGGGACGCCGGTTGGCAGCGCGACGCCGAGTGGGCGCGGCGGCTGGCCTGGGTCAGCCTGGCCGCGGTGCTCGTCGAGGGCGGCATCGGCCTGTGGCAGGGGCTGGCCGTCGGGTCTGTGGCCCTCACCGGGTGGGCCCTCGGCGGCGTGTCCGAGGCGCTCGCCAGCGCGATGGTGGTGTGGCGGTTCAGCGGGGCGCGGACGTTTGCCCCGAACGCCGAGCGGCGCGCGCAACGCGGTGTCGCGGTGTCGTTCTGGCTGACCGCCCCCTACGTTGCCGCCGAGTCCCTTCGCGAGCTGATGGGCGAACGCCACGCCGAGGTCTCGCTGATCGGCATCGCGCTGACGGCCACCGGTTTGCTGCTGATGCCGATCCTCGGCCGGGCCAACCGCCGGCTCGGCCTGCGGCTGGACTCGGGAGCCACCGAGGCCGAGGGAATCCAGAACTACCTGTGTGCCGCCCAGGCGGCCGGGGTGCTCGTTGGGCTCGCCGCGACGGCGTCGTGGTCGGGCGGATGGTGGATCGACCCGGCGGTCGGACTCGGGATCGCCGGCGTCGCCGCCTGGCAGGGCGTCCGCGCCTGGCGCGGCCACGACTGCGGCTGCTGCTGAGTTTTTCTGCGGCGCCGACCCGTCCCCCGCAAGCGGGAGGTGCCCCCATCGCCCGGCTTCGCCGCGCTCGCGATCGCCACTATTGTTGCGTGCCGACCCGCTTCGCCCGGCTTCGCCGCGCTCGCGATCGCCACTATTGTTGCGCGCCGACCCGCTTCGCCCGGCTTCGCCGCGCTCGCGATCGCCACTAGTCCAGCCGGTAGCGGATCAGCCGGGAGCTGTTGGCCACCACCGCGACTGACGACGCGTTGTGCAGGATCGCGGCCAGCACGGGGGACAGCGCGCCCCCGGCCCCGATGATCAGCCCGGCGGCGTTGACGGCGATGGACATGCCGTAGTTCTCCCGGATGACGTCGACGGCCCGGGCACCCAGGTCGCGCACGTCGAGCAGCCGGTGCAGGTCGTCGTTGGCCAGTGCCACGTCGGCGGTCTCGACGGCGACGTCGGTTCCGGCCAGGCCCATGGCGATCCCGATGTCGGCGGCCGCCAGCGCCGGGGCGTCGTTGATGCCGTCGCCGACCATGCCGACCACGTAGCCGTCGTTCTGCAGTCCGCGCACTACCTCGAGCTTGTCCTCCGGCATCACCTCGGCGCGCCACTCGTCGATGCCCAGCTCCTCGGCAACCACCTGGGCGATGTCCGGGTGGTCGCCGGTGAGCATGACGATGCGGCGGATGCCGTTGTCCCGCAGCTGCTTCAGCACCTCGACCGCCTCGGTCCGCACCTCGTCGCGCAGGCTGATCAACCCCACCAGCTTGCCGTCGACCGCGAGCAGCAGCGGGGTCTCGGCCTGGCGGCGCAGCCTGTCCACCCACTCCGACGCCTTCTTCGAAACCCGCACCTTTTCGGCGCGCAGCAGCCCGGGGCTGCCCAGCAGCAGGGTGCGGCCGTCGGCCCAGGTGCGCATGCCCAGGCCCACCAGGACCTCGCACTCCTCGTGCGGCGGGATGGTGATGTGGCGTTCCTCGGTAGAGCGGATCACCGCCTCGGCCAGCGGATGGCGGGAGTGGATCTCCGAGCTGGCCGCGTAGGCCAGTACCTGCTCGGGTTCCCAATCCTTGTGCAGAGCAATGATATTGGTGACGACGGGGCGGCCGACGGTGAGCGTTCCGGTCTTGTCGAACACGATCGCGTCGACCCGGCCGGCCTGTTCGAGGTGAGAGCCGCCCTTGATCAGGATGCCGCGGCGCGCGCCGTTGCCGATCGCGGCGCTGATCGCCGTCGGGGTGGACAGGCCCACCGCGCAGGGGCACGCGATCAACAGCATGGTCATCGCGCGGCGCACATCGCCGGTGACCGCCAGGGTGAGGGCCGACACGATGAACGAGGTGGGAACGAAACGGCGGGAGAAGTTTTCGCCCACGGTCTGGATGGGCGCGCGGTCGTGCTGGGCCTCCTCGACCCGGGTGATGATGCGGCCGATCGCCGTCTGGTTGCCGACGGCCTGCGCGCGCACCACCAGGCGCCCGCGCACCACGACCGACCCGGCGTGCACGTGCGCGCCGACCAAGACGGAGACGGGCAGGTTCTCGCCGGTGATCGCGGACTGGTTGACGATCGCCTCGCCGTCGACCACCTCGCCGTCCACCGGTATCGCGACGTGATCGTGGATGATCACCTCGTCGCCGATCTGGACGGTGTCGATGGGGACCTGGACTTCGGCCCCGTCGGTCAGCCGGATCCACGCCGTGTCCTGGCTGCCGCGCAGCAATTCGGAAATGGCCCGGCGGGTCCGGCGCAGGGTGAGGTCTTGGAGGTACTCGCCGATGTTGAGCAGCCACAGCACCGTCAGCGCCACCACGTTCTCGCGCAGCACCAGGCTCGCCACCGTCGCCGCCGACACCAGGGCGTCGGTGCCGGCCCGGCCGGAGCGCAACGAGCGCAGCGCGCCGCGCAGGAACGGGTAGCCGGTGAAGATGGTGACGGCGGTGGCCAGAACCCGGCCGTTCGGGCCGAGCAGCGGCGGCCGGGCGAACACGTAGCGGCGCACGCCGAGCAGGGCCAGCGCGGCACCGCCGACGACCATCCGCAGCACGTCGGTGTTGCGGATCTCCTCCGAATGCGGCGCGCGTGCGGGAATCAGCTCGGCGGCGACATGCGCGGCGGAGCTGATCGCGGCCAGCACCGCGGCGCGGTCACAGCGCCGGGGCGAATACCAGACGACGACGGATCCGGTGCGCGGGTAGGCGTGCACCACGCGCACGCCGTCCTCGTTGGCGACGGCCTCCTCGACCGCCACCGCGCGCCGGGAGTCGCACCGCAGCCAGTCGACGGAAACCCGCATGCGCCCGGCCGCATCCGAAAGGATCTGCAGCGCGGGGTCTTTAGGGCGGACCGGCTCCAGGGCGGTGGCGAGCGCCATCTGCGCGGGGATCAGTGGTCGTGCTGGTGGACGTCGGCGACGGCCGGTGTGGGCGCTTCCTCGCCGATGCGCTCGCGGGCTTCGGCCATGACGTCTGCGATCTTCAGCCGGGCGGACTCGGCGGCTTCCTCGGCCTTGCGCGTCCCGCGCAACCCCAGCTCGGCCGCCGACACCGCGGTCTCGTGCAGCGGCGCCTTGGCCACGGCCTTGCGCACCACCTCGTAGGCCGTCACGCCGACCAGGCCGGTGACCACCGTCGATGCCGCCTTTGCCAAGAGCGCGTACCCCGCCATTACCCGGACCTCCCTGTCGTCGCGGCGCCAGCTGATGCTCGCTCGACGTTAACATTGAAATATTGCGATATCAATATGTATCCGCCGCGCCTAGAGCACCCGGGTGACCTTTTCGGTCTCGATCCTGCGCTGCAGCGCCGACGGGTCGGGATTGGCCACCTGCACCAGCGACCCGCCCACGGCCAGGATCGCCAGCAGGCCGTCCACCAGCTCGCCGGGTTCCGACCACGCGACGGTGGACAGCACCCGGTCGGCATCCGTCAATTCCCTTGCGGCGGCTGCACTTTGGCAGTCGGTGAGGACCTCGTCGACCGATCGGCCGGCGAGGGCCGGACCGGGATGGGATTCGGCGACGATCTGGTCGCCGTGCACCCGCACGGCGGTCGCGTAGTCGGTAACGCCGATCGGCAGGTCGGGCGCCGGGCGGCCGAACGGGTCCAGCGACAGCACCGCCACCTCACTAGCCCCGGTCTCGTCCGCCTCGTCCAGCCGCTCGGCGGTGCACATGGCTACGTCTATTGCGGCCCCTGGGCCCGACGCGAGCACGGCCTCGGCGCCGATCCACCAAACCCCGAACAGCACGGCCGCGGTCTGCCAGTGCGCCGGCAGCAGGATCGCGACCCGGCTGCCCGGTCCGGCGCCGAGCTCGTCGCGTAACAGGTTGCCGGTCTTGGCCGCCCAGTTGGCCAGTGTCGCCGCCGACAACTCGATGCGCTCGCCGGTCGCGTCGTCGTAGTAGGTGATGCGCGGGCCGACCGGATCGGTCCGCAGCATCGGGTCGAGGATGGCGCCGGAGAGCGTGCTCAGTTGATGCACTCGGGTTTGTCGGAACCGGCGGTCAGGATCGGCGAGGGCGCCGGGACGTTCGGGTCGGCCGCCACCGCACCGACGTTGGACACCCGGGCGGGCATCACCGACGCGGTGCCGGAAAGTCCGGAGCCGGGGCCGGTGTAGTCGTTGCCCAGCACCACCTTGACCGAGCCCGCCGCGACGGATGGATCGGCGACCACCGGCAGCCCGCCGAGCTCCTTGGCCACCTCCTGGGCCCCCAGGTCGTCGCTCTTGGCGGCCCGGACCTGGCTGCCCTTGACGTGGCCACCGTCGTTGTTGCCGACCGCACCAGCGCCAAATCCCTTGGCGGTCAACACCTGTGAGACCGCCGATGCTAGGCCGTTGATGTCGGTGTCGTTGACCACGCTGGCGGTGGTCTTCGCCGGGGTGTAGGCGATCTCCTCGGTCTTGCCCTGCTCCTGCTCGTGCAGCAGCCCGTTGACCCAGTCCTGTACCTGATGCGGGTCCACCCGCACCACGCTCTGCATGCCGTCGTCACTCCAGCCGGCCCCGTCCAGCACCGGGATGGTGGCGAACGCGACATTGCCGCCGGCGAGCTTCTGCATCTGCTGGACGAAATCCATTACGTCCCAACCCTGCGAGATCACCACCGAGCGTTGCACCGCGGCCTCCAGCCGTCGCACGGTGGCGGGGCTGGACAGCGTCTTGCCGGAGATGACCCGGTGGGCAAGTGAGGCCATCACCACCTGCTGACGCACCACCCGGTCCAGGTCGCCGCGCGGCAACTCGTGGCGCTGACGGACGAAGCTGAGCGCCTCCGACCCGTCCAGGCTTTGCGGGCCGGCCGGGAAGTCGGCGCCCGAAAGGGGTTCGAACACCGGCTCTTTGAGGCAGACGTCCACGCCACCGAGCGCGTCGGTGATCAACGAGAAGCCGAGCAGCCCGATCTCGGCGTAGTGGTCGACGGTGACGCCGGTGAGGTCGGCGACGGTCTTGATCAGGGCCTCGCGCCCGGCCTCGGTGCCCTGCGCCGCGGCGTCCTCGGCCGAATCGCCGGCCTTGACCAGGCTGGTGCGCTTGGCCTCGCGCGTCTGGCCGTAGACGCCGTTGATCTTCGTCTTGCCCAGGCCGGGGGCCGCGACGTAGGAGTCGCGGGGGATCGAGATGGCGGTCGCCGACTTCCCGTTGTTGGGGATCCGGATCAGGATGATCGTGTCGGTGTTGGTCGCTTCCTCGTCGCCGGCCCGCAGGCTGGCCAGCTCCTCTTGGGACAGCGGGTTGCCGTGCGCGTCCGTGCGGCTGTCGAGGCCGACCAGCAGGATGTCGATCGCGCCGTCGTCGCCACCCTTGCCGAGCGAGGGTGCGGACATGTGGAAGATGCCGTCCTCGAAGGACCGGACGTTGCTCCACGCGAGCCCGGTGCCGAGGACCACCACGAGCGTGAGCGCAGTGGCAATCACACGAACCACACGTTGCACAGGCATCCCACTAGGTTACTTGCGGCACACCCGCTTCGCGGGTAGCGAGCCCCCGCGCGCCCCGGGCGTTCGCCCGGGCTTTCCCGGGCATGCCAGACTCAAACCATGTCGAGCAGGATCGTGATCGCCGGTGCCGGGGGGCAGCTGGGCAGCTATTTGCGCTCGCTGGCGGCCAGTCAGGGCCGCGACGTGGTGGCGCTGACCTCGTCGGAATGGGACATCACCGACCCCGCCGCCGCCGAACGGATCATCGAGCGCGGCGACGTTGCGATCAATTGCGCGGCGTACACCGACGTCGATGGCGCCGAGAGCGACGAGGCCGGCGCCTACGCCGTCAACGCCACCGGCCCGGAGAACATCGCCCGGGCCTGCGCGCGCGCCGGCGCCCGGTTCATCCACGTCTCCACCGACTACGTCTTCAACGGAGACTTCGGCGGCGCCGACCCGCGGCCCTACGAGCCCAGCGATCAAACCGCCCCGGCGGGCGTGTACGGGCGCAGCAAGCATGCCGGGGAGGAGGCCGTCCTGGCGGCGCTGCCGGACGCCGTCATCGTCCGCACCGCCTGGGTCTACACCGGCGGTGATGGCAAGGACTTCGTCGCCGTCATGCGCCGGCTGGCCGCGGGGGAAGGCCCGGTGAAGGTCGTCGACGACCAGGTCGGGTCACCGACGTATGTGGGCGACCTGGCGGAGGCCCTGCTGCAGATCGCCGACGACCACGTGCCCGGGCCGATCCTGCACGCCGCCAACGAGGGCGCGGTGTCCCGCTTCGAGCAGACCCGCGCGATCTTCTCCGAATGCGGCGCCGACCCCGAGCGCGTGCGCCCGGTCAGCACCGCGGAGTTTCCCCGCCCCGCGCCGCGGCCGACCTACTCCGCGCTGTCGGGCCGCGAGTCCGCCGCGGCGGGCCTGCGGCCGCTAAGGCCCTGGCGCGCTGCGCTTGTCGCGGCGCTTGCCGCCGATCTACCGTTACCCTCTACGCGTGACTGACGTCCTGCCGGTCGTGACGGTGACCTACTCACCGGGCCCACACCTCGAGCGATTCCTGGCCTCGCTGTCGCTGGCGACCGAGCGGCCCGTGTGTGTGCTGATGGCCGACAACGGCTCCACCGACGGAACCCCGCAGGCCGCCGTCGAGCGCTACCCGAACGTGCGGCTGTTCCACACCGGCGCCAACCTCGGGTACGGCACCGCGATCAATCGCGCGGTCGCGCAGCTCGCCGAGACGCCGGACGTCGACGACGACTGGGTGATCGTGGCCAACCCCGACGTTCAGTGGGGCCCGGGCAGCATCGACGCCCTGCTGGACGCCGCCACCCGCTGGCCGCGCGCCGGCGCCCTGGGCCCGCTCATCCGCGACCCCGACGGCTCGGTGTACCCGTCGGCGCGCCACCTGCCCAGCCTCATCCGCGGCGGCATGCACGCGGTCGTCGGCCCGATCTGGAAGCGCAATCCGTGGACGGCGGCCTACCGCCAGGAGCGGCTGGAACCCACCGAACGCCCCGTGGGCTGGCTGTCGGGGTCGTGCCTGCTGGTGCGCCGGTCCGCCTTCGGCCAAGTCGGCGGGTTCGACGAGCGCTACTTCATGTATATGGAAGACGTCGACCTCGGGGACCGGCTCGGCCGGGCCGGTTGGCTGAACGTCTACGTGCCGTCGGCCGAGGTGCTGCACCACAAGGGCCACTCCACCGGGGACGACCCGGCGAGCCACCTGGCGGCGCATCACGAGAGCACCTACATGTTCCTGGCCGACCGGCATTCGGGGTGGCGGCGCGCGCCGCTGCGCTGGACGCTGCGGGCCTCGCTGGCACTGCGGTCCCGCCTGATGGTGCGTGGCGCGCTGCGCAGTCGGCGACGGAAACTGGCGGAAGGGCGGCGCTGAGATGGCTAACCCGCAAGTAGATGCCGTAATTCTGGTCGGCGGCAAGGGCACCCGGCTGCGGCCGCTGACGCTGTCGGCGCCCAAGCCGATGCTGCCCACCGCCGGGCTGCCGTTCTTGACCCACTTGCTGTCGAGGATCGCGGCGGCGGGCATCGAGCACGTCATCCTGAGCACCTCGTATCAGGCCGCGGTGTTCGAGGCGGAGTTCGGCGACGGGTCCAAGCTCGGCCTGCAGATCGACTACGTCACCGAGGACCGGCCCCTGGGGACCGGCGGCGGCATCGCCAACGTGGCCGGCCACCTGCGTCACGGCACCGTGATGGTGTTCAACGGCGACGTGCTCTCGGGTTCCGACCTCAATCAGATGATCGACTTCCACCGCGCGCAGCAGGCCGACGTCACCCTGCACCTGGTGCGGGTGGGCGACCCGCGGGCCTTCGGCTGCGTCACCACCGACGAGAACGGCAGGGTCACCGCCTTCGTGGAGAAGACGCAGGATCCGCCCACCGATCAGATCAACGCCGGCTGTTACGTCTTCGAGCGCGGCATCATCGACCGCATCCCGCGGGGCCGCGAGGTGTCGGTCGAACGCGAGGTGTTTCCCGCGCTGCTGTCCGACCCGGACGTCAAGGTGTGCGGTTACGTCGACGCCACCTACTGGCGGGACATGGGCACACCTGAAGACTTCGTGCGCGGATCGGCGGACCTGGTGCGCGGGATCGCGCCGTCGCCGGCCCTGCACGGCCACCGCGGCGAGCAGCTGGTGCACGACGGCGCGGCGGTGTCGCCGGGCGCGGTGCTGGTCGGCGGCACCGTCGTCGGGCGGGGCGCCGAGATCGGCCCCGGCGTCCGGCTGGACGGCGCCGTGATCTTCGACGGCGTCAAGGTCGAGGCCGGCAGCGTGATCGAGCGGTCCATCATCGGCTTCGGCGCGCGCATCGGCCCGCGGGCGCTGATCCGCGACGGCGTGATCGGCGACGGCGCCGACATCGGTGCGCGCTGCGAGCTGCTGCGCGGCGCCCGGGTGTGGCCCGGCGTCTCGATTCCCGACGGCGGGATCCGCTACTCGTCCGACGTCTGAGGCCTTCACCCCTCGGCGGCTAGGGGCGGGACGCCCGCCTTACCAGGTACGCCAGCGCGTGGTCGGTGCCGTCCGGCAACGCGTCGGCGGGCCACCACCGCAGGTCGTCGGACTCGTCGCTGATCGCGATCTGCGCGCCGGCCGGCGCGTGCGCGACGAACTGCAGATCCAGGTGGTGGGTGGGCACGCCCAACGAACAGGTGAGCGCGTGGACGTGGATCGCGGCCAGCCGGGGCTCGATGCGCAAACCGTCGACGCCGGATTCCTCGGTGGCCTCGCGCAGCGCGGCGGCGACGATGTCGCCGTCGTCCTCGTCGCAGTGGCCGCCGAGCTGCACCCAGCGGCCAACGCGGGGATGCAACGTCAGCAGCACCCGGCCGCCGGTGTCGTCGAGCACCAGCGCCGAGGCGGTGACATGGCCCGGCACGCACTCGCGGCGGCAGGCGTCGGGGCGGGCGAGCACGAACGCCAGGACCGCGTGCCGCAACGCATCCTGCGCCGCGTCGGGCGCCTGCCACTCGGACAGCAGCGAGATCGCCGACTCCCGCACGCTCACCGGGAACCCCGTCGTTTCCGGCGGTCCCGCAGCGCGACCCAGGCCGCGCGGGAGTGCGTCACCACGTCGGGTGCCAACCCCAGCCCGTCGATCAGGACGTGGCGGTCGACGAGGTCGAGCGCCTTCTCGATCTCGTTGGCCTTCAACAGCAGATCGACGTCGCAGGCGAGCCCGGGGCCGGCGAGCGCCGGCGGGGGAATGGGCAACTGCTCGGCTTCGCGTGGTTCCAGCTCCAAGATCCCCCCGCCGTAACTGCGGCCGATGATCTCGGCGAAGGCGAACGTCACGCTGTTGTGGAACACCGCGGCCAGCCCGGCCGGGTCGACACCGGCGGCGACCCGGACCCGGTGCACCGTGTCGGTGCTCGTCGCCGCGGCGGCGTTGACGGTCAGCCGCGGCGACAGGTGGATCTGGCGAAGCAGGAACAGGTCCGGGATCCACAGCGACGGCGTGCTCCACCACGGCTTGCGGATCGAGCACTTGAAGCCCCGATCCACGCCGGCGGCCGCACCGGCAGCGATGTGCGCGAGCAGGGCGGGGTCGACGGGGTCGCGCGGCGCGTCGAGCAGCCAGCCGCGGTGCCCGGCGGCGACATCGCTTGCCCGGCAGTCGGTGTCGTATACCAACCCGGACAACTGCGCGCTGCGCGAGACGAGCGGGACGCAGTGGGGGAGCAGCCCGAGCTCGCGGGCCTGCGCGTCGGTGAACGTGAAGAAGCTGTTGCGGCCCGTCACGATCCCCACGTCCACGTCGGCGACCGACCCGAGCCGGGTCAGCGTCGTCGACCCCTTGAGCGTTCGCAGCAGCCGGATCGCGGCCGGGTCCAGAAAGTACTTGGTCCACTTCTCGTTCTCGTGCAACAGCGCGGGCGCCCATTCGGCGTCCAGGTCCGCGTGCGCGAGGGCATCGGCGTCGGTGAGGTGGACCGTGCGGATCCGGGCGGGCCCGGGGCCGGCGACCCCGCAGAACAACACCACCTCCTGCATGACGCCGTCGAACACCAATCGCTCGAACGTCACCAGCGTGATGTCACTGAACCGGCTCAACAGGAACTCGCGCAGCTGTGCGGCGTAGGTGACCTGGAGTAACTCGGCGGGCAGCACCAGGCCCACCCGGCCGCCGCCGCGCACCAAGATCGAGCTCGCCACCACGAAGGGGACCCAGGCGTTGGTCAGCCGGGTGGGCCGCAATCCCTCGCGCCGCATCAGCTCCAGGGCGGGGTCGCGCTGCTCGGACGCCCAGTTGCCGAACCGGATGTAGGGCGGATTCCCCGCGACCCCGTCCCAGCCGCCGGGCGAGGCGGTGGCGAGCCAGGCGAACAGATTCGCGGCGTCGACGGGCGCGAATTCCCGTGCCTTGGCCGCCTCTTCGGCGACGAGCTCGACGCCACGCACCCGCCCGCCGAGGGCGGCCAGCTCGCGCAGGATCGCACCGTCACCGCAGGAGGGTTCGACGATGCGCGGTCCGGCGTCGCGCACCCAGCGGGCCAGGAACCGGGCGACGGGCGCCGGTGTGTAGTAGCCGCCGCGGGCCTTGTCGGCGGACGCCGCCGCCTTGCCCGCGAACGTTTTCATGAGGCCAGTATCACTTGCGGATCAACAAATCCCCGGCGCCCGCGGCGTCCCGCGGCCCGGCGGGTTCCTCGGGGTAGCCGATCGCGATGGCGCCCAACGGCTCCCAATCGCCCGGCAAGTCGAGCTCGGCGCGCACCAGGTCGGCGGCGAAGATCGTCGAGCCGATCCAGCAGCTGCCCACCCCCCGCACGGCCAACGCGACCAGCAGGGCCTGCACGGCCGCCCCGACCGCGACGGTGAACATGGTGTGCTCGGCGTCGGTGCGGGCGGCGTCGGGATAGATGTGCGCGCCGTCGGGAACCAGCATCGGGACGACGACCTCGGGTGCGTCGTAGAGAATCTGGCCGCGGGCCAGCCGCCGCTCCACCGAGTCGGTGGGCCGGCCGTCACCGGCGAGGTCCGACCGCCACTTGTCCTTCATCCGGTCCAGCAGCCGCGTCCGAACCTCGGGGGTCTGCAGCCAGACGAACCGGACCGGCCGGGTGTGGTGCGGGGCCGGCGCGGTGAGCGCCTCGGCGACGGCGGCTTCGATCAGCTCGGCCGCGACCGGCTCGGCGCTGAACCGGCGCACCGACCGGCGCAACAGCTGCGCCTGCCGGCGCCCCATGTCGAGGGCCTCGGCGGTGCCCAGCCAGAACAGGTCTTCCTCGCCGGGCCGTAACAGCTGCCGGGCGGTCGAGCCGTCGTCGGCCACCGCCAGGCCGCGCACCACGGCCACCGGCACGGCGGTCAATTTGCCCTTCACCAGGTCGGCCGCCGCCGCGACCTCGTCGGCGACCGCGATCTCGGTGACCACCAGCTCGTTGCCGTGGCGGTCGACGGCCCCCGAATAGCCGTGCAGCACAGCCAGACCGGCCGACCCCACCGCCGCGTCGATCTGGCCGTTGCGCCACGCGCGGCCCATCGTGTCGGTGATGACCACGGCGACGTCGACGCCGAGCCGATCCGCCAGCCCGGCGCGCAGGGCCGCGGCGCTGCCGTCCGGGTCGACCGGCAGCAGCGCCAGTTCGTCGCGGCCGACGTTGGATCCGTCCACGCCCGCGGCGGCCTGAATCAGGCCGATGCGGTTCTCGGTGATCAGGGTGCGGCCCTTGCGCGCCAGCACCCGCACCGCCTCGGCCTCGACCAGCCTGCGCCGTAGTTGGTCGCGCTCCTCGGCGTCCTGCGGCGCCGGCACCAGCCGGCCCTCGCACTTGGACACCACCTTGCTCGTCACCACCACGACGTCGCCGTCGCGCAGCCAGGGCGCGGCCGCGGCCAGGGCCGCGCTCAGGTCGTCGCCGGGCCGGAATTCGGGCAGCCCGGCGACGGGCAGGATCTCGATCGCCGCGCCGGTGCCGTGTTCGGTCACGGCTTCACGCCCGCGAGGTCGAGCCCGGCGCTCACCATCTCGGCCGTCGCCTTCGGGTCGGTCATCAACAGCGGCGCGGCCGTCACCGCCACGCCGTCGATGTCCGCGTGGTCGCCCTCGTGCACCAGCCAGCAATCCAGGATCCCGGTGCCACGGCGCGGCCCGTAGTGCCGCCCGACCGCCTCCGCGGTGGAGTCCACCCCGATCACCGACAGGCACGCATCGGCCATGCCGCGCAATGGTTTTCCACCGATGATGGGCGAGTAGCCGACGACCGGGGCGGTCGCCGAGCGCAAGGCCGCCCGGATGCCGGGGACGGCCAAGATGGCGCCGACGCTCACCACCGGGTTGGACGGCGCCAGCAGGATGACGTCGGCGTCGGCGATGGCCGCGACAGCATCACTTGTGGCGGTGGCCTTTTCGGCGCCGACGAACGCGAAGCTGTGCGTGGGCACGTCGGCGCGGTAGCGCACCCACCACTCCTGGAAGTGAATCGCCCGCCTGGTGCCGTCGTCCGGATCGGTGATCACCACGTGCGTCTCGCAGCGGTCGTCGCTCGCCGGCAGCAGTCGGGCGCCGGGTTGCCAGCGATCGCACAGCGCCGTGGTGATCTGCGAGAGCGGGTAGCCGGCGTTGAGCATCTGGGTGCGCACCAGGTGGGTGGCGATATCCCGATCGCCGAGCCCGAACCAATCCGGCTGCACGCCGTAGCGCGCCAATTCCTCTTTGGCGTGCCAGGTTTCGTCGCGGTGACCCCACCCTCGCTCCGGGTCTACCCCTCCACCTAAGGTGTACATGCAGGTGTCCAAATCCGGGCAGACCCGCAGTCCATGAATCCAGGCGTCGTCGCCGATGTTGACGATTGCATTAAGTTCGTGGTTGCCGGTTCCCGCGTCTGGGTGCTGTTGCGTTTCGAACTGTCCCAGCCCGAGCAACTGTTGAATCCCCAGCAGGAAGCGGGCGCCGCCAACCCCACCGACCAGAACGGTGACCTTCACGTGGACGACAGTACTGCCCGACGACTGTGCGGTGGCGGGGCCGTTACGCGGCCCTTAAGCGTAGTCGCGCGCGGTGTGATCGACACGCCGAATGCGCAAAACAACGGAAACGCCGTAATTCGGTCACGAGATGGTATGGAAATGCGCCGTAATGCTTGACCCGGCAGATTAACCCGTGTCTAATCACAACAGTGTCATTTCCCGGTTGGCCGGCCGGTTCCGGTGTCGCAGACCGAGATTCGATCACTTGTTCGAATTGTCGGTACACATCAGAAAAGTGGGAACCACTCACTCTCCCAATCAAACTGAGGAGGCGGACGACCGTATGTCTTACGAACATCTTCGAGGAGTCATGGCGAGCACGCCGCACACCCCTATCGTCTCAGCGCCGGTCCAACCCGTTCGGCCGCACCTGACCGTGGTTCCTGATGCGCCAGTCGCATTCGAGCCCGAGCCGATGCTGGCGCCCGTCGCGGACCAGTGGCAGGACCGGGCGCTTTGCGCCCAAACGGATCCCGAGGCGTTCTTCCCGGAGAAGGGCGGCTCCACCCGCGAGGCGAAGAAGATCTGCCTGGGGTGCGAGGTACGCCACGAGTGCCTGGAGTACGCCCTGGAGCATGACGAGCGCTTCGGCATTTGGGGCGGGCTCTCCGAGCGCGAGCGCCGCCGCCTCAAGCGCGGCATCATCTAAGGCGCCGAAGGCGCCTGAACGTCAGGGTCATTCGTCGTCGATCGTCGGGTCGATGACCGACGGCTCTACATCAAGGTAGATGGCCACCTGGGCCACCAAGATTTCGTGCAGCAAATCACCGAGCTCGACGGTGTCCTTGGCCCGTCGCTCAATCGGCTTGCGGAACAGGACAATTCGTGCCCGCGTGGCGTTGCCGCGGACGTCGACGCCGGCCGGGATCAATCGCGCCAGCGGGATCGGCCCGTCGGCGATCACCTCCGGCGGCCACTGCACGCTGTCGGGATCCTTGGCCGCAATGCGCGGAATCTCGTCGACCGCCACGTCGAGGTCGGCCAGGCGGGCCTGCCAATGCCGCTCGATGGGTTCATAGGCCTCCAGCACCGCCATGTCGAATCGCTCGGCCCGGCTGCGCCACCCGGGCACCGTCGGCGGTAGCAGCGGGCCGCGCACATCGCGGCCCCGTCGGGAGGACCGATGGGAAGCGAATCGGCCCTGGGGCCGATCCCTCCGCGGGGAGCTGCGCGAATCGCCCACGCGAAGATGGTAACGGTTGCACATCGGGGGTCGGCCGGTTGCGCGTGTCCGGCGCTTCGACGACGTTTTCGCACGATAGCCTTTCGGCGTGAACGTTCCCCGTCGCTGTTGCCGGCCCGGGTGCCCGCACTACGCCGTGGCGACCCTGACGTTCGTCTACTCGGACTCGACGGCAGTCGTCGGCCCGTTGGCGACCGCGCGGGAACCGCATTCCTGGGACCTGTGCGTCGGCCATGCCGGCCGGATCACCGCGCCCCGCGGGTGGGATCTGGTGCGCCACGCCGGCTCCCTCGTTTCTGAGCCCACCCACCCCGACGAGGACGACCTGGTCGCCCTGGCCGACGCGGTGCGCGAGGGTGGCGATCGCGGCGTGCCGTACGCCGCAACGCCGGTGAACGGTTTCGCCGACCCGCACATTCATCACGGCGGGTCGCAGGCCACCGCCCCCAGCAGCAGTGTGCTCGCGCCGCCCGAGCATCGATCCGGCCGGCGCCGCGGGCATCTGCGGGTGTTGCCCGACCCCAGTGACTAGCCGTTCCGGCGTCGCGCGCGTTCCTCGCGCACCGCTGCGGTCGGTATTTCCCGGGGGCCGATAGGCTGGCGGCCAACAGGCGAAGGAACGAAGCACTTTCAAGGCGTCAGGAGGCCCCGGCATGTCTCGGCTCGCCGCGACCGTGTACCGCGTCGTCAAGGCTTATGACGTACGCGGGCTGGTCGGCGAGGAGCTGGACGAGCCGCTGGTCACCGCTTTGGGGGCGGCCTTCGCCAAGCTGATGCGCGGCGAGGGTGCCCGGCAGGTGGTGATCGGCCACGACATGCGCGACAGTTCGCCCACGCTGGCCGCGGCTTTCGCGTCCGGCGTGACGGGCCAGGGCCTGGACGTGGTGCGGATCGGCTTGTCCTCCACCGACCAGCTGTACTTCGCCTCCGGGTCGCTGGACTGCCCGGGCGCGATGTTCACCGCGAGCCACAACCCGGCGGCCTACAACGGCATCAAGCTGTGCCGGGCGGCCGCCAAGCCGGTCGGCGCCGAAAGCGGCCTGCGCAACATCAGCGAGGACGTGATCGCCGGGGTCGAGCGCTATGACGGACCACCAGGAACCGTCACCGACCGCGACGTGCTGGACGACTACGGGACGTTCCTGCGTTCGCTGGTGAGCACCTCGGGGCTGCGTCCCTTGCGGGTGGCCGTGGACGCCGGCAACGGCATGGCCGGGCTCACCGCGCCCGCGGTGCTCGGCGCGATCGGCTCGATCACCTTGCTGCCGTTGTACTTCGAGCTCGACGGCTCGTTTCCCAATCACGAAGCCAACCCGCTCGACCCGGCCAACCTGGTCGACCTGCAGGCGCACGTCCGCGACAGCGGCGCCGATATCGGGCTGGCCTTCGACGGGGACGCCGACCGCTGCTTCGTCGTCGACGAACGCGGCCGGCCGGTGTCGCCCTCGACGGTGACCAGTCTGGTGGCCGCCCGCGAGCTGGGCCGCGAGATCGGCGCCACCATCATCCACAACGTGATCACCTCGCGGGCGGTGCCCGAGCTGGTCACCGAACGCGGCGGCACGCCGCTGCGTTCGCGCGTCGGACACTCCTATATCAAGGCGATGATGGCCGACACCGGCGCCATCTTCGGCGGCGAACACTCGGCGCACTATTACTTCCGCGACTTCTGGGGCGCGGACTCCGGAATGCTGGCCGCGCTGCACGTGCTGGCCGCCCTCGGCGAGCAGGACCGGCCGTTGTCGGAGTTGACCGCCGACTACCAGCGCTACGAATCGTCCGGCGAGATCAACTTCACGGTGGCGGACGCCGCGCTGTGCACGGAGGCGGTGCTGAAGTCCTTCGGCACCCGGATCCACTCCATCGACCACGTGGATGGGGTGACGGTGGACCTGGGCGACGGCAGCTGGTTCAACCTGCGCAGCTCCAACACCGAGCCGTTGCTGCGGCTCAACGTGGAGGCGCGCAGCACCGAGGACGTCGACGCGGTGGTAGCCCAGATCAGCGAGCAGATCCACGCGCAGTCGGCGCCCGCCGGGGCCGCGCCGTGAGCGTGGTCCGGGCGATCGATCTGGAGGACACCGAGGGCCTGCTGGCCGCCGACCGGGACGGCCTGCTGCGCTCGGCCTCGTCGGGCGGCGCGCAGGTGCGCGCGATTGCCGCCGCCGTCGACGAGGGCGCGCTGGATTCACTGCGGGCCGACGACCGACCGCGCAGCCTGATCTGGGTCGCCGGCCGCGGGGCCGCCGAAAACGCCGGCGCGATGGTGGCCGCGACGGTGGGCGGTGCGGCTTCCGAGCCGATCGTGCAGACCACCGAGGTTCCGCCGTGGATCGGGCCGCTCGATGTGCTGATCGTCGCGGGTGACGATCCCGGGGATCCCGTGCTGGTCGCCGCCGCCGCGACCGGGGTGCGCCGCGGTGCGCGGGTTGTCGTCACCGCACCGAACGAGGGTCCGCTGCGGGACGCCACGGCCGGCCGGGCGGCGGTGTTGGCGCCACGGCTTCCGCTTCCCGACGAGTTCGGGTTGTGCCGCTACCTGGCCGCCGGCCTCGCCGTTGTGCAAAGCGTTGACCAGCGACCCAGCATCGATCTGGGCGCGCTGGCCGACCAGTTGGACGCCGAGGCGCTGCGCAACAGCGCGAGCCGCGAGCTGTTCACGAACCCGGCCAAGACAATTGCCGCGCGCATCGCCGACCGCCAGGTGGCGCTGGCCGGCGACTGCGCCGCGACGCTGGCGCTGGCCCGGCATGGCAGTTCGGTCCTGCTGCGGATCGCCCACCAGGTCGTCGGCGCCACGGGGCTGTCGGACGCCGTCGTCGCGCTGCGGGCCGGGATCTCCGGCGGCCTCCGGGACCCCGCCGATGCGCTCTTCCACGACGAACAGATCGACGGGCCGCTGGCGCCGCGCCCGCTGGTGCTGGCCCTCACCTTGTCCGCCGAACAGCCGATCGTGGCGGCCCGGACCGCCGGGCTCGACGACGTGTATCTGCTCGCCGCCGAAGATGTGCCCGACGGGCCCGGCGGCTCTGCCGGCTCGACGGTTGCGCCGGCGTTGGGTGGCGCCATCAGCGCCGAGCAGCAACTGGCAGTATTGGCCGTTCGACTGGAGATGGCCGCGGTTTACGCGCGACTGGTGCGGGGATAGATAGAACAGTGGAACTGCTTCGCGGAGCCTTGAGGACCTACGCCTGGGGATCGCGTACCGCCTTAGCGGAATTCACCGGGCGTTCGGTTCCGGCCGCCCACCCGGAGGCCGAGCTCTGGTTCGGCGCGCACCCGGGCGACCCGGCCTGGCTGGAAACCGACACAGGCGAGATCTCGTTGATGGACGTGCTGGTCGCCGACCCGGAGGGGCAGCTCGGCCCGGGGGCGCGCGCCCGGTTCGGTGACGTGCTGCCGTTCATGGTCAAGGTCCTCGCGGCCGACGAGCCGCTGTCCCTGCAGGCCCACCCGAGCGCGGCGCAGGCGGCCGAGGGTTACCTGCGTGAGGAGCGGCTGGGCATTCCGCTGTCCTCCCCGGTGCGCAACTACCGCGACACCTCGCACAAACCCGAGTTGCTGGTGGCGCTGCAGCCGTTCGAGGCGCTGGCCGGATTCCGGCAGGCCTCCCGCACCGTCGAGCTGCTGCGGGCCCTGGCCGTCTCCGACCTCGACCCCTTCATCGACTTGCTCAACGACCAGTCCGACGCCGACGGCCTGCGCGCGCTGTTCACCACCTGGATCACCGCACCGCAGCCCGACATCGACGTGCTGGTGCCGGCCGTGTTGGACGGTGCCATCCAGTACATCAGCTCCGGTGCAACGGAATTCGCCGGCGAGGTCAAGACGGTGCTGGAGCTCGGGGAACGCTATCCGGGCGATGCCGGGGTGCTGGCGGCCCTGTTGCTGAACCGCATCACCCTGGCCCCGGGCGAGGCGATCTTTGTGTCGGCCGGCAGCCTGCACACATACCTGCGGGGTTTCGCCGTCGAGGTCATGGCCAACTCCGACAACGTGTTACGCGGTGGCCTGACCCCCAAGCACGTCGACGTCCCCGAGCTGCTGCGGGTGCTCGACTTCACGCCGACCACCGAGGCGGAGGTGCGGCCCCACATCCGCCGCGAGGGCTTCGGCCTGATCTACGAGACCCCGGCCGACGAGTTCGCGGTCGCGCTGCTGGAACTCGACGGCGACTATCTGGGCCACGAGGTCGACGCCTCGTGCAGCCACGAGGGCCCGCAGATCCTGCTGTGCACGGAGGGCTGCACGACCGTGCACGGCAAGTCCGGGTCGCTGACGCTGCACCGGGGGATGGCCGCCTGGGTGGCGGCCGACGACGCCCCGATCCGGCTGGTCGCGCGCGAGCCCACCAAGCTGTTCAGGGCGACTGTAGGGCTGTAACGGGCCGCCGGTCCTTCGCGGCCTGATGGCGCTCGCCCAGCCACAGCCGCAGGTTGTGCGCGATGGTGCGCCCGACGATGCGCGGCGGCGGAACCATGTAGAGGCTGTCGAGCAGCGAGAAGCGGCGCAAAAACCATTCCGCCAGAACCGGATCGGTTTCGGCGGCCCCCAGGAACTGGTCGAACAGCGCACCGGTGGGCCGCCACCACCAGGGGATGGGCCCCTTGGTGCCGGCGTGGTGGAAGGTGACGTCGCCGATGGCGTTCATCGTCCACACCGGAAAGGTGGTCTTGGCGGTCGCTCGGTTCAATGCGGCGGCGACCTCGTCGTCCGGCAACTGCAGGGCGCGGCGCAGGTGACCCGCCTGCAGCGAGGTCATCGTCATCCCCTGCCCGAAGGTGGGGTTGAAGCTGGCGACGGCGTCGCCGAAGGGGATGATGCCTGCCGGTAAGCGGTCCAGCTTGTCGTAGCGGCGCCACTTGCTGGCCGGGAAGGCGTGGAAAGCCGGCTCCCCGATGGGGTCGGCCTGCTTCAGCGCCGCGTTGACATGGGTCGGGACCAGCTCTTCGGCCAGTCCCAGCATCTCGGAAAAGGTCTGCGGCGGTTTGACGTTGGCCACCCCGAAGGTGGTCAGCACCCAGGTCCCGTCCTCGTAACACAGCATGCCCAGCCCCAGCGACTTGTCGTGTGAGGCGCCGGCGACCACCACCTTCTCGGCGATCAGGCCTTCGGGGATGCGGAACTGCTGGGTGGCGTAGTAGATGCCGATGTCGAGGAGGTCTTCCCTCGGGCGCTCGTACCCCCACTGCTCCAGCCACACCGGCAGTCGGGTGCCCCGCCCGGCCGAGTCGACGACGAGGTCGGCCGCAACGAATTCCGGGTCCCCGCCGTCGGCGGGATCCAACAGCACCCCGGTCACCCGCTGGTGCGCCGGATCGAACCGCGGTTCGGTCACCGAGCGGCGCACCATCGTGACGTTGTCCGTGTTCTGGACTCGTTTGCGCAACTGCCACTCCAGATGCGGGCGGCTAGGCACGTACGCGGTGAATTCGTCGCGCAGGGTGTGCGCCGTCCCGAGCACGTGGCCCGCGGCGCCGAGGTGGATGCAATCGGGCCTGTTCTCCAGAATCGGCACGCCGGCGGCCACCATGTCTTCCAGCAGCCCGGGGAACAGGCTCTCGAACTCCATTGCGCCGCGGGCCATCAGCATGTGCAGGTGCCGGTCCTGCGGGACCGTCGCCCGGTTCGACGGTGTGCTCGGCAAGTCGTCGCGTTCGTAGACGGTGACGTGTGAATACGCATCCGAGAGCACCCGCGCGGCGCACAGGCCGGCGATGCTGCCCCCGATGACCACCGCATGGTCCCTGGTGTTTGCTTTGGTGTCCGGCATCTCGGCAGAGTACCCAGTACTGTCACGGACCAATGGGTCCCAGTGAATGGGAAAGGGCGGCGGATGGCCAACCGATGGCGCACGAAGTCGGTCGAACAATCGATCGCCGACACCGACGAGCCAGACACCCGGCTACGCAAGGAGCTCACCTGGTTCGACCTGGTCGTTTTCGGGGTCGCTGTGGTGATCGGCGCCGGGATCTTCACGGTGACCGCGTCGACGACCGGCGACATCACCGGCCCGGCGATCTGGATTTCGTTCGTCATCGCGGCGGTCACCTGCGCGCTGGCGGCATTGTGCTACGCCGAGTTCGCCTCGACGCTGCCCGTCGCGGGCAGCGCCTACACCTTCTCGTATGCCACCTTTGGGGAGTTCCTGGCCTGGATCATCGGCTGGAACCTGCTGCTGGAGCTGGCGATCGGCGCGGCGGTCGTGGCCAAGGGTTGGTCGAGCTACCTGGGTAACGTGTTCGGATTCGCCGGCGGCACCACCAGCCTCGGGTCTTTCGATGTGGACTGGGGCGCGCTGCTGATCGTCGCGGGGGTGTCCACCCTGATCGCCCTGGGGACCAAGCTGTCGTCGAGGTTCTCCGCCATCATCACCGGCATCAAGGTGTCGGTGGTGCTGCTGGTGGTCGTGGTCGGCGCCTTCTATATCAAGCGCTCCAACTATTCGCCGTTCATCCCCAAGCCCGAGGCGGGGCGCGAGGCGTCGGGCGTCAACCAGTCGGTGTTGTCGCTGCTGACCGGGGCGCACAGCAGCCACTACGGCTGGTACGGCGTGCTGGCGGGCGCGTCGATCGTGTTCTTCGCGTTCATCGGGTTCGACATCGTCGCGACCATGGCCGAGGAGACCAAGCGTCCCCAGCGCGACGTGCCCCGGGGAATCCTGGCGTCGCTGGCGATCGTCACCGTGCTCTACGTGGCGGTCTCGGTGGTGCTGTCCGGGATGGTCTCCTACACCCAGCTCAAGACCGTCCCCGGCCACAAGCCGGCCAACCTCGCGACGGCGTTCACGGCGAACGGCATCCATTGGGCCAGCAAGATCATCGCGATCGGAGCGCTGGCCGGACTGACCACCGTGGTGATGGTTCTAATGCTCGGCCAGTGCCGCGTCCTGTTCGCGATGGCGCGCGACGGTTTGCTGCCGCGGCAGCTGGCGAAGACCGGCTCGCGCGGCACCCCGGTCCGGATCACCGTGCTCGTCGCGGTGGTGGTGGCCGCCACGGCGTCGGTGTTCCCGATCGCCAAGCTCGAGGAGATGGTCAACGTCGGAACGCTGTTCGCGTTCATCCTGGTCTCGGCCGGCGTCATGGTGCTGCGCCGCACCCGACCCGACCTGGAGCGCGGCTTCCGCGCCCCCTGGGTTCCGGTCCTGCCGATCGCCTCGATCTGCGCGTGCGTGTGGCTGATGGTCAACCTCACCGCGCTGACCTGGGTGCGGTTCGGCGTCTGGCTGGTGGTGGGAACCGCGATCTACGCCGGCTACGGATACCGGCACTCGGTGCAGGGCAGCCGGGAGTCGGAGGGGGTCGAAGCGCCCGTGGGTGCCGAACCCGACGCCGTGCCCTAGACCATCCGCTTTACAAAATGGTGTCTGGTGTCTAGACACGAGACGCATATGGCGATATTGTCAATCTCCAACGTGGTGTGACTCACAAGGAGGTTTGGCATATGACCACATTGGAACCGCAGGTGACACCGGAAGCGGCAGAGGCGCCAGTCTGGCGCGACAAGAAGCGGCACTTCTGGCTGATGGGGCTGATCGCGCCGACGGCATTGTTCGTGATGCTGCCGATCGTCTGGGGGCTCAACAAGCTCGGCTGGCACGCCGCCGCGCAGGTGCCGCTGTGGATCGGGCCGATCCTGCTGTACGTCCTGCTGCCGATCCTCGACCTGCGGTTCGGGCCCGACGGGCAGAATCCGCCCGATGAGGTGATGGAGCAGCTGGAGAATGACAAGTACTACCGCTACTGCACCTATATCTACGTTCCGTTCCAGTACCTCAGCGTGGTCATGGGTGCCTATCTGTTCACCGCTTCGGACCTGCACTGGCTCGGCTTTGACGGCGGGCTGGGCTGGGTAGGCAAGCTGGGCGTGGCGCTGTCGGTCGGCGTGCTCGGCGGCGTCGGCATCAACACCGCCCACGAGATGGGCCACAAGAAGGACGCGCTGGAACGGTGGCTGTCCAAGATCACCCTGGCGCAGACCTGCTACGGCCACTTCTACATCGAGCACAACCGCGGCCACCACGTGCGCGTCTCGACCCCGGAGGACCCGGCGTCGGCCCGCTTCGGTGAGACCTTCTGGGAGTTCTTGCCGCGCAGCGTCTTCGGCAGCCTGAGCTCCTCGCTACGGCTGGAGGCCCAGCGGCTGCGACGGCAGGACAAGAACCCGTGGAACCCGGCGACGTACCTGTCCAACGACGTGCTCAACGCCTGGCTGCTGTCGATCGTGTTGTGGGGTGTGCTGATCGGGTTCTTCGGCCCGGCGCTCATCGGATTCGTGATCATCCAGGCCGTCTTCGGCTTCAGCCTGCTCGAGGCCGTCAACTACCTGGAGCACTACGGCCTGCTGCGACAGAAGAACGCCAACGGCCGATACGAGCGCTGCGCGCCGGTGCACAGCTGGAACTCCGACCACATCGTCACCAACCTGTTCCTGTACCACCTGCAACGGCACAGCGATCACCACGCCAACCCCACGCGCCGCTACCAGACGCTGCGCAGCATGGAGGGTGCGCCCAACCTGCCGAGCGGGTATGCGTCGATGATCTCGCTGACCTACATCCCGCCGCTGTGGCGCAAGGTGATGGACCACCGGGTGCTGGAGCACTACGACGGCGACATCACCAAGGTCAACATCCACCCGCGGATGCGCGGCAAGGTGCTGGCGCGCTACGGGGCGCCCGCATGATCGCCTACCGCTGCCCGGGTTGCGACTACATCTACGACGAAGCGAAAGGCGCCCCGCGGGAAGGCTTTCCCGCGGGCACGTCCTTCAGTGACATCCCCGACGACTGGTGCTGCCCCGATTGCGCGGTGCGCGAGAAGGCCGACTTCCAGGAGATAGGAGTGAAACAGTGACCGACTACAAGCTCTTCATCTGCGTGCAGTGCGGGTTCGAGTACGACGAGGCCAAGGGCTGGCCGGAAGACGGCATCGCGCCCGGGACCCGCTGGGACGACATCCCGGAGGACTGGAGCTGCCCGGATTGCGGCGCCGCGAAATCCGACTTCGAGATGGTGGAGATCGCCCGTTCGTGATCGTCACGAACACGGTTGAAGAAGCGGAAACGGTCGCGAAAGCAGCTATTGTCGCGCCTGTGAAGCGGATGCCGTACCCCGAGGCGTCGCGCGCCCTCCTGCGCGACTCGGTGCTGGACGCCATGCGCGAGCTGCTGGGCACCCGGGACTGGTCCGCCATCACGCTCTCGGACGTGGCCCGCGCCGCGGGCATCAGCCGGCAGACCATCTACAACGAGTTCGGCTCGCGGCAGGGCCTGGCGCAGGGTTACGCCCTGCGCCTGGCCGATCGCCTGGTCGACGCAGTCGGAGGCGCGATCGACGCCCACGTCGGCAACATCTACGAAGCGTTCCTGCAGGGCTTTCGCGCCTTCTTCGCGGAGTCGGCGGCCGACCCGCTGGTGATCTCGCTGCTGACCGGTGTCGCCAAGCCGGACCTGCTGCAAATCATCACCACCGACAGCGGACCCATCATCACGCGCGCGTCGGAACGGCTGAGTACGGCATTCACCCAAAGCTGGGTGGCCACCAGTGACGAGGACGCCGGCGTGCTCGCGCGCGCCATCGTGCGGCTGGCGATGAGCTACGTGTCGATGCCGCCGGAGGCCGACCACGACGTCGCGGCGGACCTGGCGCGGCTGATGACGCCGTTCGCGGAACGTCACGGCGTCGTCAACGTGCCCTGACGCCTGCTGCCCCCGCGGCCGCCGACTACAGTGGCGCAAGAGCGCATACCTAAGCTAAGTAATCCTCTTGGACCCTAATCCGCAGAAGGAATGAGATTTATGACGACGACCGAAAGTTCGCTGACCGCCGACGTCCGCAACGGCATCGATTTCAAGGTCGCCGACCTGTCGTTGGCGGACTATGGTCGCCGGGACATCGAGCTCTCCGAGCAGGAGATGCCGGGTCTGATGTCGCTGCGCCGCGAGTACGCCGAAGTGCAACCACTCAAGGGGGCGCGGATCTCGGGCTCGCTGCACATGACGGTGCAGACCGCGGTCCTCATCGAGACCCTCGTCTCCCTGGGCGCGCAGGTGCGGTGGGCGTCGTGCAACATCTTCTCCACCCAGGACCACGCCGCCGCCGCGGTGGTCGTCGGCCCGCACGGCACGCCCGAGGAGCCCAAGGGCGTCCCGGTGTTCGCCTGGAAAGGCGAGACGCTGGAGGAGTACTGGTGGGCGGCCGAGCAGATGCTCACCTGGCCGGACGAGCCGGCCAACATGATCCTCGACGACGGCGGCGACGCCACCATGCTGGTGCTGCGCGGCGCGCAGTACGAGAAGGCCGGCGTGGTGCCCCCGGCGGAGGACGACGACCCCAGCGAGTGGAAGGTCTTCCTGGAGCTGCTGCGCAAGCGCTTCGAGACCGACAAGGACAAGTGGACCAAGATCTCCGAGTCGGTCAAGGGCGTCACCGAGGAGACCACCACCGGCGTGCTGCGCCTGTACCAGTTCGCCGCGGCCGGTGATTTGGCCTTCCCGGCGATCAACGTCAATGACTCGGTGACCAAGTCCAAGTTCGACAACAAGTACGGCTGCCGGCACTCCCTGATCGACGGGATCAACCGCGGCACCGACGTTCTCATCGGCGGCAAGAAGGTGCTGGTCTGCGGCTACGGCGACGTGGGCAAGGGCTGCGCCGAGTCGGTCAAGGGCCAGGGGGCGCGCGTCGTCGTCACCGAGATCGACCCGATCAACGCCCTGCAGGCCCTGATGGAGGGCTACGACGTCGAGACGGTCGAGGACGCGATCGGCGAGGCGGACATCGTTATCACCGCCACCGGTAACAAGGACATCATCACCCTCGACCACATGAAGGCGATGAAAGACTATGCGGTGCTGGGCAACATCGGGCACTTCGACAACGAGATCCAGGTCGCCCAACTGGAGCGCTCGGGCGCGACCAAGACGAACATCCGGCCGCAGGTCGACGTGTGGACGTTCAAAGACAGCGGCAAGTCGATCATTCTGCTCTCCGAGGGGCGGCTGCTGAACCTGGGTAACGCCACCGGCCACCCGTCGTTCGTCATGAGCAACAGCTTCTCCAACCAGGTGATCGCCCAGATCGAGCTGTGGACCAAGAACGACGAGTACGACAACGAGGTCTACCGGCTGCCCAAGCACCTCGACGAGAAGGTGGCCCGCATCCACGTCGAGGCGCTCGGCGGCAAGCTGACCAAGCTCACCAAGGAGCAGGCCGAGTACATCGGCGTCGATGTCGACGGCCCCTACAAGGCCGACCACTACCGCTACTGAGATTGGCGCTCTCGCCGAATGCCCGGCCAACCGGGGGTTCGGCACCGAGTGCCCGGCCCGCCGGGCCCTCGACGCGCCGATAGGCTGGCGCCGTGCTGATCGCGATCGAAGGGGTTGACGGCGCGGGCAAGCGGACGCTGTCCGACGGCTTGCGCAGGGCCTTCGAGACGGCCGGGAAGTCGGTGGCGATCGTGGCGTTCCCGCGCTACGGGAAATCGGTGACCGCCGACGTCGCGGCCGAGGCCCTGCACGGACAGCACGGCGATCTCGCGTCGTCGGTGTATGCGATGGCGTTGCTGTTCGCGCTCGACCGGGCGGGCGCCGTCGAGGACATAGAGGCCCTGCGCCGCGACCACGACGTGGTCATCATGGATCGCTACGTCGCATCCAACGCGGCCTACAGCGCCGCGCGCCTGCACGAGGACGCGGGCGGGGCGGCGGCCGCCTGGGTGCTCGAGCTGGAGTACCGGCGGCTCGGGCTGCCCGCCCCCGACTGGCAGGTGCTGCTAGCGGTGCCGGCCGAGCTCGCCGGGCAGCGCGCCCGCAGCCGGGCGCAGTCCGACCCGGGCCGGGCGCGCGACAGCTACGAACGCGACCACGAACTGCAGCTGCGCACGGGCGCGGTCTACGCCGAGCTGGCCGCCGCGGGCTGGGGCGGACCCTGGCTGGTCGCCGACGCGGAGGTCGATCCGGACCGGCTGGCCGCCACCCTCATCGGCGCCAAAGAGGTCCCCGCAACCGCCCGGGAGGGCACGCCGGGGGCGTCGAGCACGCGAATTTGACCGAATTTGCCTCCATATTTGCGGCTCGGCGCAAGAAACGCCCGTGTGGCGCGCCGGGTTTGTCCCGATCTGGTGACACCATGGACTTCATGAGGCAAAGGATTTTGGTCGTCGACGACGACGCTTCGCTAGCCGAGATGCTCACCATCGTGTTGCGTGGGGAGGGTTTCGACACCGCGGTCATCGGTGACGGCACCCAGGCCCTGACTGCGGTGCGCGAACTGCGCCCCGATCTAGTGTTGTTGGACCTGATGCTGCCGGGCATGAACGGCATCGACGTCTGTCGCGTGCTGCGCTCCGATTCGGGCGTGCCGATCGTGATGCTCACCGCCAAGACCGACACCGTCGACGTGGTCCTCGGCCTCGAGTCGGGCGCCGACGACTACATCATGAAGCCGTTCAAGCCCAAGGAGCTGGTGGCCCGGGTGCGGGCGCGGCTGCGGCGCAATGACGACGAGCCGGCCGAGATGCTGTCCATCGCCGACGTCGAGATCGACGTGCCGGCGCACAAGGTGACCCGCAACGGCGAGCAGATCTCCCTGACGCCGCTGGAATTCGACCTGCTGGTCGCGTTGGCGCGCAAACCGCGGCAGGTGTTTACTCGTGATGTGCTGCTCGAACAGGTGTGGGGCTACCGTCACCCAGCGGACACCCGCTTGGTGAACGTGCACGTCCAGCGTCTGCGGGCCAAGGTTGAGAAAGACCCTGAGAACCCGACCGTGGTGTTGACCGTTCGAGGAGTGGGTTACAAGGCCGGACCTCCGTGATCCGCGCCGGCGACCATGAACAGCGTCGCGGGGGAGGACGCCTGCGGTGATCTGGGGCTCCCGGCGACGCACTCGGAGCCGTTGGGGGCGCTCCGGCCCCATGACCCGCGGCATGGGTGCGGTGAGTCGAGCCGTTGCTGTTGCGTGGCGCCGGTCATTGCAGCTGCGTGTCGTGGCGCTGACGCTCGGGTTGTCCCTGGCGGTGATCTTGGCGCTCGGCTTCGTCTTGACCAGCCAGGTCACCAATCGGGTTCTCGACGTCAAGGTCAAGGCCGGCATCGAACAGATCGAGCGCGCGCGCACCACCGTCGGCGGGATCGTTAGCGGCGAGGAGACGCGCTCGCTGGACAGCAGCCTGCAGCTGGCCCGCAACACGTTGACGTCCAAGACCGACCCCGCGTCGGGCGCCGGCCTGGCCGGCGCGTTCGACGCGGTGCTGATCGTGCCGGGCGACGGGCCGCGCGCGGCGACCACGGCCGGGCCCGTCGACCAGGTGCCGAATTCCCTGCGCGGCTTCGTCAAGGCCGGGCAGGCGTCGTACCAGTACGCCACCGTGCACACCGACGGCTTCTCCGGTCCGGCGCTGATCATGGGCACGCCGGCGTCGTCCCAGGTGGCCAACCTGGAGCTGTACCTGATCTTCCCGTTGAAAAACGAGCAGGCCACCATCACGCTGGTGCGCGGCACCATGATCACCGGCGGCGCCGTCCTGCTGGTGCTGCTCGCCGGGATCGCGCTGCTGGTCTCGCGCCAGGTGGTGGTGCCGGTGCGATCTGCGTCGCGGATCGCCGAAAGCTTCGCCGAGGGGCACCTGTCCGAACGGATGCCGGTGCGCGGCGAAGACGACATGGCCCGGCTGGCGGTTTCGTTCAACGACATGGCCGAGAGCTTGTCCCGCCAGATCACCCAGCTCGAGGAATTCGGCAACCTGCAGCGCCGGTTCACCTCCGACGTCAGCCACGAACTGCGCACCCCGCTGACCACCGTGCGGATGGCCGCCGACCTCATCTATGACCACAGCGCCGACCTCGACCCCACGCTGGCGCGGTCCACCGAGCTGATGGTGAACGAGCTGGACCGGTTCGAGTCGCTGCTCAACGACCTCTTGGAAATCTCCCGGCACGACGCCGGTGTGGCCGAGTTGTCCGTCGAGGCGGTGGATATGCGCACCACCGTGCAGAGCGCGCTCAGCAACGTGGGCCACCTGGCCGAAGAGGCCGGCATCGAGCTGCTCGTCGACCTGCCCGACGAGGAGGTGATCGCCGAGGTCGACACCAGGCGGGTGGAGCGGATCCTGCGCAACCTGATCGCCAACGCCATCGACCACGCGGAACACAAGCCCGTGCAGATCCGGATGGGCGCCGACGAGGACACCGTCGCCGTCACCGTCCGCGACTACGGGGTGGGGCTGCGGCCCGGCGAGGAGAAGCTGGTGTTCAGCCGATTCTGGCGCGCCGACCCGTCGCGGGTGCGCCGGTCCGGCGGCACCGGGCTCGGCCTGGCGATCAGCGTGGAGGATGCGCGCCTGCACCAGGGCCGGCTGGAGGCGTGGGGCGAGCCGGGCGAGGGTTCGTGCTTCCGGCTGACGCTTCCGCTGGTTCGCGGGCACAAGGTCACCACCAGCCCGCTGCCCATGAAGCCCGTTCCGCCGACCGCCGGCACGAATCCGCCGGGGCCGCCAACCGCGAAAGACCGTTCGCGCCAACGTGAACACGCCGAGAGGAGCGGGTGATGCGGCGCCTGCTCGGGTTGTTGCTGGTGGCGGTGCTGCTGGGCGGCTGCGCGGGGGTGCCCAGCTCGTCGGCCCCCCAAGCCATCGGCACCGTCGAACGGCCGGCCCCGTCGAACCTGCCCAAGCCGACGCCGGGCATGGACCCCGACGTGTTGCTGCGCGAATTCCTCAAGGCCACAGCAGATCCCGCGAACCGGCATCTGGCGGCCCGGCAGTTCCTCACCCAGTCGGCATCCAACGCGTGGGACGACGCCGGTAGCGCGCTGCTGATCGACCACGTGGTGTTTGTGGAAACCCGTGCCGCCGAACGGGTTTCGGCGACCATGCGGGCCGACATCCTGGGATCGCTGTCGGACATGGGAGTGTTCGAAACCGCCGAGGGGGTGCTGCCCGACCCGGGCCCGATCGAGTTGGTGAAGACCTCGGGCGGGTGGCGGATCGACCGCCTGCCCAACGGAGTCTTCCTGGACTGGCAGCAGTTTCAGTCCACCTACAAGCGCAACACCCTGTACTTCGCCGACCCGACCGGCAAGACCGTGGTCCCCGATCCGCGCTACGTCGCGGTCGCCGACCACGATCAGTTGGCCACCGAGTTGGTGTCCAAGATGATCGCCGGGCCGCGGCCGGAGATGGCCCACACGGTCCGCAACCTGCTCGCCCCGCCGCTGCGGCTGCGCGGACCGGTGACCCGGGCCGACGGCGGCAAGAACGGGATCGGGCGCGGTTACGGCGGTGCGCGCATCGATCTGGAGAAGCTGTCCACCACCGATCCGCACAGCCGGCAATTGCTTGCCGCGCAGATCATTTGGACACTGGCCAGGGCCGATATCCGGGGGCCCTACGTCATCAACGCCGACGGCGCGCCGCTGGACGACCGGTTCGCCGAGGGGTGGACGACCTCCGATGTCGCCGCCACCGACCCGGGCGTTGCGGACGGCGCGGGCGCCGGATTGCATGCCCTGGTGAACGGCTCGCTGGTCGGCCTGGACGGGCAGCGCATCAGCAACGTGCCGGGGGCCTTCGGGCGAATGGGGGATCAGACCGGCGCCGCGCTGTCGCGCAGCGGGCGGCAGGTGGCGTCCGTCGTCACGCTGCACCGCGGCGCCCCGGACGAGGCGGCGTCGCTGTGGATCGGTGACCTCGGCGGCGAAGCGGTCCAGTCCGCCGACGGGCACAGCCTGTCGCGGCCGAGTTGGTCATTGGACGACGCGGTGTGGGTGGTGGTGGACGGCAACAACGTGCTGCGCGCGATCCAGGAGCCGGCGTCGGGGCAACCCGCCCGCATCCCAGTCGATTCCGTCGCGGTGTCCACCCGGTTCCCGGGGCCGATCACCGACCTGCAGCTGTCCCGCGACAGCGCGCGCGCCGCGATGGTGATCGGCGGCCAGGTGATCCTGGCCAGCGTCGAGCAGACCCAGGCCGGCCAGTACGCGCTGACCTACCCGCGGCGGCTCGGCTTCGGGTTGGGCAACTCGGTGGTGTCGCTGTCCTGGCGAACCGGCGACGACATCGTGGTGACCCGGACTGACGCCAGCCATCCGGTGTCGTACGTCAACCTCGACGGGGTGAACTCCGACGCGCCCGCCCGGGGCCTGCAGATGCCGGTGATCACGGTCGCGGCCAACCCGTCCACGGTCTACGTGGGCGCTCCCCAAGGGGTGCTGCAGTATTCGGCGTCGGCGGCCGAAAGCCAGCAGGGCTGGTCGGAGGTGCCGGGGTTGACGGTGTTCGGCGCGGCGCCGGTGCTGCCGGGCTAGTTGCGGCCCGACGCCAGAACACCGCAGCCGCCCGGGTTGTCGGTCCAGCCCGCGACACTGGCCCCATGCTCGACCTCATCCTGCCGCTGCAGTGCGGCGGCTGCGGGGCGCCGTCGACCCGCTGGTGTGACGCGTGCACGCACGAGCTGGCGGTGGCCGCGGACCAACCGCACGTCGTGAACCCCCGGATTGACCCGCAGGTGCCGGTGTTCGCGCTCGGCCGCTACGCCGGCGCGCGCCGGCAAGCGATCCTGGCGCTCAAGGAGCAGGGCCGCGCCGATCTCGTCGGGCCGTTGGCGGTTGCGCTGGCCACCGGCGTGCACCGGCTGCTGTCGTGGGGAATCGTGCAGACCCCGCTGACCGTCGTGCCGGCGCCGACGCGTCGTTCGGCGGCGCGCAGGCGCGGCGGCGACCCGGTCACCCGGCTGGCGCGCGCCGCGGTGGCCGGCCACCCGGCCATCGCCGTCGCCACTGCGCTGCGGATGCGGGCCCTGGTTCGCGACTCCGTCGGCCTGGGCACGGCCGCCCGCGAGCGCAACGTCGCGGGCCGGGTGCTGCTGCACGGAACACGGCCGCGCACCGAGGTCTTGATCGTCGACGACATCGTCACCACCGGGGCGACGGCACGCGAGTCGGTGCGAGTGCTGGACGCCGCCGGCGTCCGGGTGACCGCCGTGCTGGCGCTCGCGGTCGCGTGAGGCTGTGCGGTCGCCAAGAGTATGTGAAGAACTCGCAACAGCTCCGCGAAATCAGTGGCATGGCGAGGCGAACAAGAGCTAACGTCGAGAACAACGTTAATCAACTCACTGGTCTGCCTCACTGGTCGCGACATTCCCAAGTTGAGACCCCACTCGCGGGAAGGGGTGAGTATTCGACACCTTGCATCGGCGAGCACTCTGCGGCGGTGACTTCCCCAAAGGACCGCTCTCCCCACCTCGTCGGCGCGTCGTTAGCAAGCCGGGCACGCAGGGCGCGTGCGACGTGAAAGAGAAACGAGTTGTCACGTATGTCAAGGCTATCCGTGGATTCCGGTCAGATTCTCGACCAACCGCCGACGCAAACCGACGGCCAACCCCAACCGACGACCACCGCCGAAGTCGTTTTCAAGGGCCGCAATGTAGAAATTCCCGACCACTACCGTCTGTACGTCTCCCAGAAACTTGCCCGCCTCGAGCGGTTCGATCGCTCCATCTATCTCTTCGATGTCGAGCTCAAACACGCGCCGAACCGGCGCCAGCGCAAATCGTGTCAACGCGTGGAGATCACCGCCCGCGGCCGCGGGCCGGTCAGCCGGGCGGAGGCCTGCGCCGACAGCTTCTATGCGGCGTTCGAGTCCGCGGTGGACAAACTGGAGAACCGGCTGCGCCGTGTCAAGGACCGCCGCAAGGTCCACTACGGCGACAAGACGCCGGTGTCGCTGGCCGCCGCCACCGCGGTCGTTCCGCCGCAGCGGCAGGAACGCATACTGGAGCCGCCGGCCGACCATGACGGCGCCGACGCCGGCCACGAGCCCGGGCGGATCGTGCGGACCAAGGAACACCCGGCCACGCCGATGACGGTCGACGACGCGCTCTACGAGATGGAGCTCGTCGGGCACGACTTCTTCTTGTTCCACGACAAGCAGACCGAACGGCCGTGCGTGGTCTACCGCCGGCACGCCTACGACTACGGGCTGATCAGGCTCTCCTGACGAGGTCTTCGGGCGGCGACCCGCAGCGCCCGGCGGTGCCGCGCTTGCGATCGCCGCTGGGTCTGTAGGCGACAACCCGCAGCGCCCGGCGGTGCCGCGCTTGCGATCGCCGCCACGACGGCCTTTGGGGGGTTGTCACCTACCATGGGAGTCGCTTAAGAGAAGAGACTCCTACCAACAGGGGACATAGCTGTGCTGTCGAAGTTGCTGCGCGTCGGCGAAGGCCGCATGCTCAAGCGTCTCAAGCGGGTGTCTGACTACGTCAACACCTTGTCCGACGAGGTCGAAAAGCTGACCGACGCGGAGCTGCGGGCCAAGACCGACGAGTTCAAGAAGCGGCACGCCGACGGTGAAAGCCTCGACGACCTGCTGCCCGAGGCGTTCGCGGTGGCCCGCGAGGCGGCCTGGCGGGTGCTCGACCAGCGCCCGTTCGACGTGCAGGTGATGGGCGCTGCGGCGCTGCACTTCGGCAACGTCGCCGAGATGAAGACCGGTGAGGGCAAGACCCTGACCTCGGTGTTGCCGGCCTACCTCAACGGCATCGGCGGTAAGGGCGTGCACGTCGTCACGGTCAACGACTACCTGGCCAAACGCGACAGCGAGTGGATGGGCCGCGTGCACCGCTTCCTCGGCCTGGACGTCGGCGTGATCCTCGCCCAGATGACACCGGACGAGCGCCGCGTGGCGTATGCCGCCGACATCACCTACGGCACCAACAACGAGTTCGGCTTCGACTACCTGCGCGACAACATGGCCCACTCGCTCGACGACCTGGTGCAGCGCGGGCACAACTTCGCCATCGTCGACGAGGTCGACTCCATCCTGATCGACGAGGCCCGCACCCCACTGATCATCTCCGGGCCCGCCGACGGGGCCTCCAATTGGTACCTCGAGTTCGCCCGGCTGGCGCCGCTGATGGAAAAGGACGTCCACTACGAGGTCGACCTGCGCAAACGCACCGTCGGCGTGCACGAGCTGGGCGTCGAGTTCGTCGAGGACCAGCTCGGCATCGACAACCTGTACGAGGCCGCCAACTCGCCGCTGGTCAGCTACCTCAATAACGCGCTGAAGGCCAAGGAGCTGTTCAACCGCGACAAGGACTACATCGTCCGCGACGGCGAGGTCCTCATCGTCGACGAGTTCACCGGCCGCGTGCTTTACGGCCGCCGCTACAACGAGGGCATGCACCAGGCGATCGAGGCCAAGGAGCACGTCGAGATCAAGGCCGAGAACCAGACGCTGGCCACCATCACGCTGCAGAACTACTTCCGGCTCTACGAGAAGCTCGCCGGCATGACCGGTACCGCCCAGACCGAGGCGGCCGAGCTGCACGAGATCTACAAGCTGGGCGTGGTACCCATCCCGACCAACAAGCCGATGGTCCGCACCGACCAGTCCGACCTCATCTACAAGACGGAGGAGGCCAAGTACATCGCGGTGGTGGACGACGTCGTCGAGCGTTACGAGAAGGGCCAGCCCGTTCTGATCGGTACCACCAGCGTGGAGCGCTCGGAGTACCTGTCGCGGCAGTTCCAGAAGCGACGCGTCCCGCACAACGTGCTCAACGCCAAGTACCACGAGCAGGAGGCCGGCATCGTCGCCGTGGCGGGCCGCCGCGGCGGGGTCACGGTGGCCACCAACATGGCCGGTCGCGGTACCGACATCGTGCTGGGCGGCAACGTCGACTTCCTCACCGACCAGCGGCTGCGCGAACGCGGCCTCGATCCGGTCGAGACGCCCGACGAGTACGAGGCGGCCTGGCACGAGGAGCTGCCCGTAGTCAAGGAGGAGGCCGGCAAGGAGGCCGCCGAGGTGGTCGAGGCCGGCGGTCTGTACGTGCTGGGCACCGAGCGTCACG
Organism: Mycobacterium sp. 852002-30065_SCH5024008; assembly: GCF_001665645.1. NCBI lineage: Bacteria > Bacillati > Actinomycetota > Actinomycetes > Mycobacteriales > Mycobacteriaceae > Mycobacterium > Mycobacterium sp. 852002-30065_SCH5024008. The sequence goes on from NZ_LZSZ01000087.1 coordinate 105,805, forward strand.
AGTCGCGACGTATCGACAACCAGCTGCGCGGCCGCTCCGGCCGGCAGGGCGACCCGGGCGAGTCGCGCTTCTACCTGTCGCTGGGCGACGAGCTCATGCGCCGGTTCAACGGCGCCGCGCTGGAGGCGATGCTGAACCGGCTGAACCTGCCCGACGACGTGCCGATCGAAGCCAAGATGGTCACCCGGGCGATCAAGAGCGCGCAGACCCAGGTCGAGCAGCAGAACTTCGAGGTCAGAAAGAACGTCCTCAAGTACGACGAGGTGATGAACCAGCAGCGCAAGGTGATCTACGCCGAGCGTCGCCGCATCCTGGAAGGCGAGAACGTCAAGGATCAGGCGCTGGGCATGGTCCGCGACGTGGTCACCGCGTACGTCAACGGCGCGACGGCCGAGGGCTACGCCGAGGATTGGGACCTGGAGGCGTTGTGGACGGCGCTCAAGACGCTGTACCCGGTCGGCATCGAGCACGAGCCGTTGATGCGCCTGGACGGTGACTCCGAGCGCGACGACCTCACCCGCGAGGAGTTGCTCGACGAGCTGCTCAAAGACGCCGAACGTGCTTATGCCGTAAGGGAAGCCGAGCTCGAGGAGCTCGCGGGCGAGGGCGCGATGCGCCAGCTGGAACGCAACGTGCTGCTCAACGTCATCGACCGCAAATGGCGCGAGCACCTCTACGAGATGGACTACCTCAAGGAGGGCATCGGGTTGCGCGCAATGGCGCAGCGCGATCCGCTGGTGGAGTACCAGCGCGAGGGCTACGACATGTTCATGGCCATGCTCGACGGCATGAAAGAGGAGTCGGTCGGCTTCCTGTTCAACGTCACCGTCGAGGCGGTGCCGTCCCCGCAGGTCGCGCCGGTGGAAACACCCGAGGGGCTCAAGGATCTGGGAACCGCCGCAGACCAGGGCGATACCGCAGCGCCCGTGCGCGAAGAGCCCCCAACTCAGTTGCGCGCCAAGGGCATTGACAACGAGGCGCCCGCTATGACCTACTCCGGCCCGTCGGAGGACGGCTCGGCGCAGGTGCAGCGCAACGGCGGCGACGGGAAGACCCCGGCCGGGGTTCCCGGCGGGGCGAGCCGGCGCGAGCGTCGGGAAGCCGCACGCCGGCAGGGCCGCGGCGCCAAGCCGCCCAAATCGGTGAAACGCCGCTAAACCCCCACCTTCTTCGCGAGTGTGCGGCTAGCTTCACACTCGGCCCCGGATTTGAGGCAGCCGCCCCATTCGGTATGGCCGTGCGGGCGCGCACGATTCACAAATGACCAAAGCACGCACCCCACTGGACGCCGCCACGGCCGTCCTGCAAAAGCCCGACCTGCCCGCGGGAGACGACGAACGATTCGTCGGCTTCGGTGTCATGGGCCTTCCGTTCGCCAGCGGCCACTATCTGGCGCTGCGGCACTTCCCGGCCACATCGTTCTCGCCCGGCTACCGGTCGGTGTGGCATCGCGCCCCCGACGGTGTGTGGACCTTCTACGCGACGACGCCGGGTCCGCAGAGCTGCGCACGCTTCTTCAGCGCGGCGACGCCCAACGACGCGGTGCAGTGCGACATCGACGTCGCCTGGGTCACCCCGTGGTCGCTGTTCGTGGAGATCCCGGGATTGCTTGCGTGGCAGATCGATATCGGTTCCACCCCGTCGACGCGACTGATGAGCGTGGTCGGCGCGCGGTTGCCGGCGCGCGCCTGGACGAACCGGGCGGTGCTGGCCGCGATGGGCCGAGCCGCCGGCCCGACCCTGCGCGCCGGCCGGGTCCGGCTCGCGGGAACGGCGCCCAACGGGCAGCGCTTCATGATCGCCCCCGCGCGGGTATGGGCGGTGGCGCAGTCGCGCGCGATATGGCGCGATGCGGACCTCGGGCCCGTCGGGCCGCTGCCGCGTCAACCGCGCCTGGCCGGCTTCCGGCCGCCGCAACGAGGCCTGTTCGTGGTGGGCTCGGGGCATTTCGAAACGTTCGACGCCGGCCGCCATCATGCCGTCGGGCGCACTGTGCCAATCGGCTGACCGCGGGCCGATGAGCTGGGCACAATGAGGCCATGTCGGAGCCCGAATTGCCGACCCGTGCGGAGCTGCTGGCGGCCCTGTCGGTGGCGATCGACCTCGGCCTGGGCCAGCCCGCCGAGCACATGCTGCGCGCGGCGCTGATCGCGACCAGACTTGCCGACCGGCTCGGGCTCGATGCGGAACAGCGGGACTGCACCTACTACACGACCTTGGTCATGTGGATCGGCTGTCACGCCGACTCCCATGAATACGCGCGGTGGTTCGGCGACGACATCGCCGTGCGCCACGACTCGTATCTCGTTGACTGGTCGGGCTTACCGTACTTGCGGTTCCTGGCCGGGAACGTGGGGCGCGGCCACCCGCTGGCGCACCGGTTGAGCGTAATGGCAACCCTTTTCACCAACGCGCGCGGCCACATCTCCCAGTTGATCCACTCGCATTGCACCTCGGCGGCCGTGCTGGCCGACCGAATCGGCCTGGGCCCCAACGTGCAGGCGGCAGTGTCGTTTGCGTTCGAGCGCTACGACGGCGGCGGGCTGCCCGCCGGCGCCCAGGGCGACAAGATCCCGATTCAGATGCGGATCGCCCAGCTGGCCGACATGGTCGAGGTGCACCACCGCACCTACGGCGTTGCGGGGGCCGTGGCCATGGTGCGCGACCGGCGCGGCGGACAATTCGATCCCCAGGTCGCCGACGCCTTCCTTCGCCATGCCGAGGAGATTCTGGCCGGGCCGCCGGCCGGCGACGCGTGGGCGGCGGCTCTGGCCGCGGCGCCCGATCGGCATCGGCGGCTTGACGACCAATCGCTGGACGCCCTGCTCGTCGCCCTCGGCGACTTCGTCGATCTGAAATGTCCGTTCACCCTTGGACATTCGCGCGCGGTGGCCCGGCTCGCCGGGGACGCCGCGCGGGCCGCGGGTCTCGACGCCCACGCGGTGGCCTTGACGCGGCGGGCGGGGCATGTACACGACCTGGGCCGCATCGGTGTGTCGAATCAGATCTGGTCCAGGCAAGGATCGTTGACCTCCTCGGAGTTCGAACGCGTTCGGCTGCACCCGTATCTGACCGTGCGCATCCTCAACCAGGTACCCGGCCTGCGGCAGCTTGCCGACGTCGCGGGCAATCACCATGAATGCCTTGACGGGTCGGGATATCCCCGCGGGCTCGGCGGGCCGGCGCTCGGCCCGCCGGACCGCATCCTGGCCGCCGCGGTCTGCTACCAGTCCGCCTGCGAGCCGAGGCCATATCGCGAACAGATGTCCCCGGATGCGGCGGCCCGGCGGCTGCGCGGGCGGGCGCAGGCCGGTGAACTCGAATCGGTCGCCGTCGAAGCGGTGCTGCACGCAGCGGGTCAGCCGGCGCAACGGCCCCACGTGCGGCCGGACGGGTTGACCCCCAGGGAGGTCGAGGTGCTGTGCCTGGTCGCGCGCGGCGCCTCGAACAAGGAGATCGCGGCGTCTCTGGTGATCAGCGAGAAAACGGCGCGGAACCACGTCGAACGGACGTACGCCAAGATCGGCGTATCGAACCGGATCGGCGCCAGCATGTACGCGCTGCGCCACGGACTAGTCAAGAATACCTAGGGCTCCGCTCGCCGAAGATGAGGCAAACGACCTATATCCGAACGTGCCTGGCCGGCGGACACTTAGCCCCATGAAGCGATACTTGACGCTTGGTTATGGCGCCGCGGCATACCTGCTCTTCCTCGCGGCCTTTCTGTATCTCATTGGTTTCGTGGGCAACCTCGCGGTGCCGCGAAGCGTCGACCGTGGGCTAGCCGCGTCCGTCGCCGCGGCGATACCGATCAACGCGGCGCTGGTCGCCTTGTTCGGCGTCCAGCACAGCGTGATGGCCCGGCCCGCGTTCAAGCGATGGTGGGTGCGGTTGGTGCCGTCGTCGATCGAGCGCAGCACATACGTGCTGCTGTCGAGTGTGGTGCTGGCCCTGCTGTACTGGCAGTGGCGAACGATGCCAACGGTCATCTGGGATGTGCGGATGCCGGCGGCCCGCGCGGTGCTGTGGGCGCTGTTCTGGCTCGGCTGGGCGATAGCGCTGCTGGCGACGTTCCTGATCAACCATTTCGATTTGTTCGGACTCCGGCAGGTGTATCTGGCGTCGCGCCAAAAGCCTTACACCAGCGTGGAATTCCGCGTACGGCTGCTCTACCGCGTGGTGCGTCACCCCCTGATGCTCGGGATGCTCATCGCGTTCTGGGCGGCGCCGACCATGACGGCGGGACACCTGCTGTTCTCCATTGGCATGACGGCCTACATCCTGATCGCCACGCAGCTCGAAGAGCGTGACCTGGTCGCGTCTCTCGGCCACCCGTACCGCGAGTACCGCCGCGAGGTGTCGATGCTGCTGCCGATTCCGCGCCGCCAGGCCACGGGCATCGCCCGGCAGGGCTGAATCTTTGTAATTCATTAGCAGCTCGGCGATCGGGTGACTGCGCCTCCGGCCAACCTGTCAGGATTGACGGTATGGATGTCAAGGAGGTGCTGCTACCGGGCGTCGGCCTTCGCTACGAATTCACTGATCACAAGGGCGACCGCATCGGCATCATCGCGCGGCGGAGCGGCGACTTCGAGGTCGTCGTCTATGCCCGGGAGGATCCGGACGAGGCCCGGCCGCTCCTGCACCTCAGCGACGAAGAGGCCGAGGCGGTGGCCCAGATCCTGGGGGCACCGCGCATCGCCGAGCGGTTCACCGAGCTGGCCCGCGAAATCCCCGGACTCGAGACGGGGCAGGTCCACATCCTGGCCGATAGCCCCTTCGTGGGCCGTCCCTTGGGCGACACCCAGGCCCGCACCCGCACCGGTGCCTCCATCGTCGCGATCGTGCGTAACGAGGAAGTGCTCGCCTCGCCGGGTCCGGCCGAAATGCTCTATGCCCGAGACGTTTTGATTGTCATCGGCACCCAGGACGGCATCGCCGGCGTCGAACAGATCATCGACAAGGGCTGAGCCGGTGCAAGTTTCGTGGGCGCTGCTGTTACAACTCGGCGCCCTCCTAGCCACGCTGGCCGTAGTGGGCGGCATCGCGCGCCGATTCGCCTTGTCTCCGATCCCGGTGTATCTGCTGGCGGGCCTGTCGCTGGGCAAGGGCGGGATCCTGCCGCTGGACGCCGGTGGCCAGTTCATCACGACGAGCGCGCCCATCGGCGTCGTGCTGCTGCTGCTCACCCTGGGCCTGGAATTCTCCGCGGCCGAGTTCGCCGCCAGCCTGCGCCACCACCTGCCGTCGGCGGGGGTCGACATCGTCCTCAACGCGGCGCCCGGTGCGGTCGCCGGCTGGCTGCTGGGATTGGACGGTGTGGCGATCCTGTGCCTGGCCGGCGTCACCTACATCTCCTCCTCGGGTGTCATCGCGCGGCTGCTGGAGGACTTGCACCGGCTCGGCAACCGGGAGACGCCGGCGGTGCTCTCCGTGCTGGTCCTCGAGGACTTCGCGATGGCGGCCTACCTGCCGCTGTTCGCCGTCCTGGCATCCGGCGGCGGTTGGCTGCACGCCGTCGTCGGCATGGTGGTGGCGGTGGCCGCGCTGTTGGCGGCGTTCGCCGCGTCCTACCGCTGGGGCCACCATGTCGGCCGACTGGTCGAGCACGCCGACTCCGAACAGCTGCTGCTGCGGGTGCTGGGCATCACCTTGATCGTGGCGGCGATGGCCGAATCCCTGCACGCGTCGGCCGCCGTCGGCGCGTTCCTGGTGGGGCTGACGCTGACCGGGGAAACGGCGGACCGCGCGCGCAGGGTGCTGGGCCCGTTGCGGGATCTGTTCGCCGCCATCTTCTTCCTGGCTATCGGCTTCTCGGTCGATCCGCACGCGCTGATCCCGATGCTTCCCGCAGCGCTGATACTGGCCGCGGTGACCGCGGCGACCAAGGTGGCCACCGGGATCTTCGCCGCCCGGCGCGACGGAGTCGCGCGGCGCGGGCAACTGCGCGCGGGCACCGCGCTGGTCGCCAGGGGCGAGTTCTCGCTGATCATCATCGGATTGGCCGGCACGTCGATCCCCGCGGTCGCCGCGCTGGCGACGGCGTACGTGTTCATCATGGCGATCGTCGGGCCGGTGCTGACCCGCTACACGGGCGGCCCGCTGGCGCCGACCGCCGGGCCGCCACACTAGCCCCGATCAACCGATGTGCAGGGCCACCACCAGCCAGCGGGCGCCGGCGCCGGCGGACACCCGCTCGACGCGGCAGGCGATGGCGTGGATCCGGTTGCCGCGGCTGTACGAGCCGGAAACCTCGGCCGCGGCCTCGGGGTCCCGACCGGCCGGCTGCAGACGCAGCCGCCGAAGCACCGCCGCGCCCTGCTGACCGGCGGCCGCATGGCCCACCGAGACGACGGAGTCCACCAGGCTTGGCGTCAGCAACGGGCGCAGCTGGGCGGCGGGGCGGCGGCGGTCGATGACCTCCAGCACCCGGCGCAGCGCCGCGTCGGCGAATATCGCGGCCTGCCGCATCGGCCCCGACATCGCGGTCCGCGGCTCGTCGGCAGGCTGCCTGCCGGGCGGGCAGGGCCGGTGCGGCGCGTGGGCGCTGCGCCTGCGCAATGGTGCGCGCGACGACGGCAGGCAGGAAGGGACGCTCCGTGGTACGTCTTGTGCCGGGGGCTCGTAGTCGACGACGGGTAGGACGGCGAAGGCGCCGGGCGGACCCGCGACAGGACTGATGTTCAACGCGCACTCTCCAACTCTTGGGTCGAACTCCCTCAAGCCCGCTGGAGAGTGGCAGGCAGTGGTCATCATGGCACAACTCGGGCCGGCGCGTACCCGCGCTCGGACGCTGCCCGGCCGGACGATTACCGTGGGCGGGACATCTCCTTCAGCAACAGGGCGATGATTCGGTGAGGAGGACAGCGCCCTATGGTGACCCGGCTGTCCCCATCGGACGCGTCGTTTTTTCGGCTGGAAAACACGGCCACCCCGATGTACGTCGGATCACTGTCGATCCTGCGCCGGCCGCGCGCCGGATTGAGCTACGAGACGCTGCTGGCCACCATCGAGCAGCGGCTGCCGCAGATTCCGCGCTATCGGCAAAAGGTCCGGGAGGTGCGGGTCGGATCGGCCCGGCCCGTCTGGGTTGACGACGGCGACTTCGACATCGCCTATCACGTCCGGCGCTCCGCCCTGCCCTCCCCGGGCAGCGACGAACAACTGCACGAGCTGATCGCCCGGCTGGCCGCCCGGCCGCTGGACAAGTCCCGGCCGCTGTGGGAGATGTATCTGGTCGAGGGCCTGTCCAAGAACCGCGTCGCCCTCTACACCAAGTCGCACCAAGCCCTCATCAACGGCATGACGGCGCTCGAGATCAACCACGTCATCGCCGATCGCACCAAACGCCCGCCGCCCTTCCCCGAAGACATTTGGGTGCCGGAACGCGACCCGGGCGACGCGCGGCTGATCTTCGGGGCGATCGGCGACTGGTTCGTGGGGCCGGGCACCCAGCTGCAGGCCGTCGGTTCGGCCATCGGCGGCCTGGTGACCAACCATGGCGAACTGCTCGCCGCCGGCCGCCGGGTGCTCGATTTCGCGCGCACCGTGGCGCGCGGCACCGCACCCAGCAGCCCGCTCAATGCCACCGTGTCGCGCCACCGGCGGTTCACGGTCGCGTGCGGCAACCTCGACGACTACCGCACCGTGCGCGCCCGGTACGACTGCGACGTCAACGACGTGGTGCTCGCGGTGATCGCCGGCGCCCTGGGCAGCTGGCTGATGTCACGCGGGGTGGCGGTGTCGGCGACCGCGACGGTGCGGGCCATGGCGCCGCTGTCCATCTACGCCGACGGTCAGCTCGATGCGACCGGCCCGGGTCAGGCCATCAGCCAGGTGATGCCGTTTTTGGTCGACCTGCCGGTGGGGGAGCCGAACGCGGTGGTGCGGCTGTCGCAGATCGCGCACGCCACCGAATCGAACCCGACGGCCGCCCGCCTGGTGGACGCCAGGACCATCGTCACGCTGTCGGGATTTGCGCCACCCACGCTGCACGCCATGGGTATCCGGGTCGCCACCAGCTTCCCCAGCTTTTCCAGGCGGACGTTCAACCTGCTGATCACCAACGCGCCCGGGGCCCAGTCGCAGATGTACATCGCCGGCACCAAGTTGCTGGAGACCTACGCCGTCCCGCCGCTGTTGCACAACCAGGCGCTGGCCATCAGCGTGACGTCGTATAACGGGATGCTGTACTTCGGCATCAATGCCGACCGCGAAGCGATGAGCGACGTCGAGCTGCTGCCGGGCCTGTTGAACCAAGCGCTCGAGGAATTGCTGGAAGCTTCTCGCTCGTAGTCGGAGGTGAACCTTGCTGCCTGGATCTATCATCCGTTGATATGAGCACCGCGACCAAAGACGGCGAGTCTGCGAAGGCACACACAAAGAAATCGGCTTCGCCGCCCGTGCAGAAGGTGCCCGACGATGTATATCGAGCTGAATTATTCCGGCTGCAAACGGAATTCGTCACGCTGCAGGAGTGGGTGCGGCACACCGGCGCCCGCGTCGTTGTCATCTTCGAAGGCCGCGACGGAGCGGGCAAGGGCGGAACCATCAAGCGGATCACCGAATACCTGAACCCACGGGCCGCCCGCATCGCGGCACTGCCCGCGCCGACGGAGCGGGAGCGCGGACAGTGGTACTACCAGCGCTATATCGCCCATTTGCCCGCCAAAGGGGAGATCGTGCTGTTCGATCGGTCGTGGTACAACCGCGCCGGTGTCGAGAAGGTCATGGGATTCTGCACGCCGCAGGAGTACGTGTTGTTTTTGCGGCAGACGCCCATCTTCGAGCAGTTGCTGATCGATGAGGGGATCCTGCTCCGCAAATATTGGTTCTCGGTTTCCGAGGCCGAACAGCTGCGCCGGTTCAGGGCGCGGCTGAATGACCCTGTGCGGCAATGGAAACTGTCCACCATGGACCTGCAATCGGTCTACCGGTGGGAAGAATATTCCCGCGCCAAGGACGAGATGATGGTGCACACCGATACCTCGTTCAGCCCTTGGTATGTAGTGGAATCGGATATCAAGAAGCACGCGCGGCTGAACATGATGGCCCATTTGTTGTCCACGATCGATTACCACGACGTGGAGCGGCCGAAGATCAAACTGCCGAAGCTTCCGCTGCCGGCTGTGAGTTACCAGCGTCCGCCGCGCGACCTGGCGACGTATGTCGACGACTTTGCGGCCACGTTGATCGGGGATTGAGCCATCCAGGTCTACATTCCGGCCACGCTGGCCATGTTGCAGGGGCTGGTCGCCGACGGCTCGTTGCGGCCCGTCAATGGCACCGCGTTCGCGCTGACGCCGAGGTTGCGCGAGGCGTACGCCGAGGGCGACGACGATGAGCTCGCCGAGGTCGCGCTGCGCGAGGCGGCGCTGGCGTCGCTGCGGCTGCTGGCCGACACGGAAGCCGAAGGGGCCGCCGGATCCCTGCCGCCGCGGCGCGCGGTGCTGGCCGCCGAGGTCGGCGACGTCAGCTTCCGTCCCGATCTCGACGACGCGGTGGTGAGACTCGGCGGGCCCGTCGCGCTGGAGGACGTGATCGCCGCGTACGTCGACAACGCGGATGCCGAGCCGGCCGTGGCGAAGGCGATCGAGGCCATCGACGCCGCCGACCTGGGTGACGAGGATGCCGAACTGATCGTCGGCGACGCGCAAGACCACGACTTGGCGTGGTACGCCAACCAGGAGCTGCCGTTCCTGCTCGAGCTGCTCTGACGGGGCAAAGGTGGCGCGTTCCCGGCCGCAACGCTAGCTACGCAACCGTAGGTTACGGTACCGTAGGTTTCGTGAAGCCCACCCAATCGACCACAATGGTTAGCGCAAGCAAGACGCCGCGTAGTGAGCAGGAGCTTCCCCTGGGCAGACGTAACCCATCGATCACGGGCAACGTCGTCGAGACCAAGCGGCCAGTCGTCGCCGGCGCCGACCGGCACCCCGGTTGGCACGCGCTGCGCAAGCTCGCCGCGCGCATCACGACGCCACTGTTGCCCGACGACTACCTGCATCTGGCCAATCCACTGTGGTCGGCGCGGGAAGTGCGGGGCCGCATCCTCGAGGTGCGCCGCGAGACCGAGGATTCGGCGACCCTGGTGATCAAGCCGGGCTGGGGCTTCAACTTCGACTACCAGCCGGGTCAGTACATCGGGATTGGGCTGCTGATGGACGGGCGCTGGCGCTGGCGGTCGTATTCGCTCACGTCCAGCCCCGCCGCGACGTCCGGATCCGGCTCGAAACGCACGGTGACCATCACGGTGAAGGCGATGCCCGAAGGGTTTCTGTCGTCGCACCTGGTGGCGGGCGTCGAGCGGGGGACCATCGTCCGGCTGGCCGCACCGCAGGGCAACTTCGTGCTGCCCGACCCGGCGCCGCCATCGATTTTGTTTCTCACCGCCGGATCCGGGATCACGCCGGTGATGTCGATGCTGCGAACCCTGGTGCGCCGCAACCAGATTGGCGACATCGCGCATGTGCATTCGGCGCCCACCGAGTCCGACGTGATGTTTCGGGCCGAGTTGGCCGCGCTGGCCGTCGACCATCCCGGCTATCGCCTACTGCTGCGGGAAACCCGCACCCAGGGTCGTCTCGACCTCGCCCGGCTCGACCACGAGGTACCGGACTGGCGCGAACGGCAGACCTGGGCCTGCGGGCCGGAGGGCATGCTGACCCAGGCCGAGCAGATCTGGTCGGCGGCAGGCATCGGCGACCGGCTGCACCTCGAACGATTCGCCGTGTCCAAGGCCGCGCCGGCCGGCGCCGGCGGAACGGTCACCTTCGCCCGGAGCGATCGCGCCGTCGTCGCCGACGCGGCGACGTCGTTGATGGACGCGGGGGAGAGCGCCGGCGTGCAGATGCCCTTCGGCTGCCGAATGGGTATATGCCAGTCGTGCGTCGTCAGCCTGGTGGAGGGGCACGTCCGTGACCTGCGCACCGGCGCGGAACACGACCCGGGCACCCGGATTCAGACCTGCGTGTCGGCCGCTTCCGGCGATTGTGTGCTCGACATCTAAAGGCTACTCACAGGTAACCTACGGAATCGTAGGTTACGATAGCGTAGGTCTGGACCTGGTTTAGGACGGACAAATCGACCGCAGGGAGGACGACGATGGCGATCACCGACGTCGACGTATTTGCTCATCTGACGGACGCCGACATTGAGAACCTGGCCGTGGAGCTGGACGCCATCCGCCAGGACATTGAAGACTCTCGTGGCGCGCGGGATGCCCGCTACATCCGTCGCACCATCGCGGCGCAGCGCGCGCTGGAGGTATCGGGGCGGCTGATGCTGGCCGCGAGTTCCCGCCGCTCGGCATGGTGGGCGGGGACCGTCACCTTGGGCGTGGCCAAGATCATCGAGAACATGGAGATCGGCCACAACGTCATGCACGGCCAGTGGGACTGGATGAACGACCCAGAGATCCACTCCTCGACGTGGGAGTGGGACATGAGCGGGTCGTCGAAGCACTGGCGCTACACCCACAACTTCGTGCATCACAAGTACACGAACATCCTCGGGATGGACGACGACGTCGGCTACGGCTTGCTGCGCGTCACCCGGGACCAGCGCTGGAAGCGCTTCAACATCTTGAACCTGTTCTACAACACCATGCTTGCGCTGCTCTTCGAGTGGGGCGTCGGACTGCAGCACGTGGAGCTCGGCAAGATCGCCAAGAAGCGGATGGACCAGGACGACGCCCGCCAGCGGGTGGACGAGTTCCTGGCCAAGGCGGGCCGCCAGGTGTTCAAGGACTATGTCGCGTTCCCGGCTCTGACCGCGCTGTCGCCCGGAGCCACCTACACGTCCACGTTGAAGGCCAACGCGGTCGCCAACGTGATCCGCAACGTCTGGGCCAACGCCGTCATCTTCTGCGGCCATTTCCCCGATGGCGCAGAGAAATTCGCCAAGACCGACATGATCGGCGAGACCAAGGGGCAGTGGTACCTGCGCCAGATGCTGGGCAGCGCCAACTTCGAGGGGGGGCCGGCGCTGCGGTTCATGAGCGGCAACCTGTGCCACCAGATCGAGCACCATCTGTACCCGGACCTGCCCAGCAACCGGCTACACGAGATCTCGGTGCGGGTCCGCGAGGTCTGCGACAAGTACGACCTGCCGTACACGACCGGCTCGTTCCTCGTGCAATACGGCAAGACCTGGCGCACGCTGGCCAAGCTGTCGCTGCCGAACAAGTACCTGCGCGATGACGCCGACAACGCTCCGGAAACCCGCAGCGAGCGCATGTTCGCCGACCTGGAGCCCGGTTTCGCGGGCACCGACCCGGAGACCGGCCGGCGGCGCGGGCTGAAGACCGCCATCGCGACCGTGCGCGGCTGGCGGCGCGCCAAGCGTGCCGAGAAGGCAGCCGCGGCGGCCCGCGATGCCAAGGACGGCCTGGCGGCGTAGCGCTTCATCGAACGTGTACTGAGCGCGAGATTCGGGCTGATTCTCGCAGTGAGTGCACGTTCGGCGGCGGCGGCGTTGCCATACTGGATAAGTGCAGGTGTTCGTCGGCTCGCAGGTGTCCCACTGGGATTTCCCGCGGAGCCCGATCAGCGTCGCGCTGATGGCCGAGTTCGCTTGCGAGAACGGCTGTGCCGTAGCGGACGTCCTCGAGGGGACCGGTCTGTCGGAGGCCCACCTGCGCGACCCCAACCGCACGATCGTTGGGCGCCAGGAGCTGGCGGTCGCGACGAATCTGGTGAAGCTGCTGGGCGGCGAAGACGGCGCGGCCGACCTGGGGGTGCGGGTGGGCGGCAGCTATCACGTCGGGGCGCTGGGCATCTTCGGTTTCGCCTGCCTGACTAGTTCGACGCTGGGCGACGCCGTCCGGTTCGCGGCCCGGTTCTACGAGCTGAGCTACGGCTTCTGCCTGCCGACCGTCACGGTGGACGGACCGGTGGCGGCGATGCGGCTCGACCTGCCCGACCTGACCGGTCCGGTGGCGGAATTTCTGGTGCGGCGCGACCTGGTGGCGATCGCCCGGGTCATGGCCGAAATGCTGGGCCGTCCGGTCCCGTTCACCTCGATCGAGTTCGCCGGGCCGGCGCCATCATCCGGTGATACCTTGGCCTGCAAGGCCTTTGGCGTAACACCGCGTTACGATTCGCCGGCCAACGTGGCACGGTGGCCGGCCGCGTTGCTGGACAACCCGCTGCCTCGGGCCAGCGAGATGACGGTGGCCATGTGCGAGCAGCAGTGTCGAGTCCTGTTGGAACGCCGCCGGGAGCGCACCGGTGTCGCGCGGCGGGTGCGCGAGCGCCTGGCGTCGATCGACGGCGGACCCCGCACGATCGCGGCCGTCGCCCGGCAACTGGCGATGAGCGAGCGGACGCTGCGGCGGCGGCTGGCAGAGGAGAACACGACCTTCCGCGATCTGGTCGAGGAGGTGCACCGGGTCCTCGCCGAGGAGCTGTTGGCAACCGGCGCGCTGTCGGTTGAGGACGTCGCGTTGCGGCTGGGCTACGCCGAGGCGACGAGCTTCATCGCCGCGTTCAAGCGGTGGACGGGCACCACCCCCGCGCGCTATCAGCGGTCGGTCGCGCCGCGCGCCCGGCTCCAGGCCGTCTGACCGTGGCCGGAATCATGGATTTGCCGACCGTAATCGGCTGCCCGCAACCCGCAGCCCGCCGCTAGCGTTGGAGTCATGACTTCGACTCGTCCTCGCGTAGTGGTGATCGGGGCCGGATTCGGTGGCCTTGCCGCCGCCTACGAGCTGTCCAGGGATGGTCTCGCCGACGTGACGGTGCTGGAGAAGGCCGACGACATCGGCGGCGTCTGGCGTGAGAACACGTACCCGGGCGCCGCCTGCGACGTCCCGTCGAACCTCTACTCCTACTCCTTCGCCCGGAAGACCGACTGGGGCCGGCGATACGCCGAGCAGCCCGACATCCTCGGCTACATCCACGACACCGCCGACCGGTTCGGCCTTCGCGATGTTGTGCGGACCGGTGTAGAGGTCACCTCGGCCTGCTACGACGACGACACCGCCACGTGGCGGGTGGAGACCTCGACGGGCGACGTGTTCGAGGCCGATGTGTTGGTGCCCGCGGTCGGGCAGCTGTCGCGGCCGGCGCTGCCGAACATCCCGGGACTAGACACGTTCGCGGGCCCCTCGTTCCATTCGGCGCAGTGGCGCCATGACGTCGACCTGGCCGGCACGCGCGTCGCCGTCCTGGGCACCGGCGCGTCGGCGATCCAGTTCGTGCCGCGCATTCGTGAGACCGCCAAGCATGTCACCGTTTTTCAGCGATCCGCCCCATATGTGCTGCCGAAGCCGGATCGTGCCTACACCCACGCCCATCACGCCGCCTTCCGGACCGTGCCCGGGTTCGCGGCCGCGATGCGGAACCTGATTTGGGAGATCTCGGAATTCTTCGGCCTCGCGCTGACCAGGGTGGCTCCGCTCGCCCGGCTGATCGGCGTTGCCGCGTCCGCAAACCTCAAGCGCCACATCAAAGATCCGGTCTTGCGGGCCAAGCTCACGCCCGACTACCCGATCGGCTGCAAGCGGGTGCTGTTCAGCAGCGACTGGTATCCGGCGCTGGCCAGTGCCAATGTCGACGTCGAGACCGAGGCGATCACCGAGGTGACGCCCGCGGGTGTGCGCACCGCCGACGGCCGGTTGCACGAGGTAGACGCCATCGTCTACGGCACCGGGTTCAAGGCGACCGAATTCCTCGCCCCGATGACGATCACCGGGCGCGACGGGCGGGACCTGCAGTCCGAATGGGCGGAGGGAGCGCGGGCACATCTCGGCATGGCCGTGCCGGGTTTCCCGAATATGTTCCTGATCTACGGCCCGAACACCAATCTCGGCAGCAGCTCGATCATTTTGATGATGGAGCAGCAGGCCGGTTACATCCGCCAGATCGTCGAGGAGCTGGCCCGCGGGGGCGTGGCCCGCGCGTTCGAGGTGCGGCGCGCCGTGGAGCAGGCCTACGACGCGGAGGTCCAGGCCCGCCTGGATGCCGGCGTATGGACCACCTGCGATTCCTGGTACCGCGTCGCCTCCGGCCGGGTCACCACCAACTGGCCGGGGCTGGTGCACGAATACCAGCACCGCACACGGGCAGTGGTCTTCGCGGACTACGACGTGGTGCTGCCCGACCGCGCGGCCAAGAAGGTCGGCGCTTAGCCCGGTTCGACGGCCGGGACTACGCTCGGAAACATGCTCGCAGCGTTTGGATTCGAAACCATGGGTGTGGTCGTCGGGGACATGTTCTTCGTCGACCCGCGCCCGCTCGAAGGTCAGGAAACCCCGGAGCGGGGAGTCAGGCTGGAACTGCGCCTGGTCGACCGGGACGAGCCCCAGGGCTCGATCTACGCCGGCGTCCCGATCTCGTTTAATCGCCCGGTGTGGCGGGTGGACCTGTTCGGATCCACCGAGAGCCCGCCCGGCACGCTGGACCGGGCCCATCATCACCCCCGGTTCGACGGGTGGGAACCTGGCCGCCGGAATTTCGTCCCCGAGCTGTCGGCCGACCCCGTCGCTTGGCTGGCCGAGCAGCTGGCCGACCCGGCCGCCGTGCTGGCCCGGGCGGGCGTCGACCCCGGCGAGGTCAGCGAGGCCGACAAGGCCGGCCTCGCGGCGGCGGCCCCGGAGATCGTGGCAGCGGTGAAGCGGATGCTCGACGGCGTGCGCGACGGTAACTTGGCCCCGGCGCCGCCCGAGCCGGTCGCGGCCGCCCGCACCGGCTGGCTCTAGGCGGTTACCTTTTCGGCCATGGAGGCCAGCTTGGCGTCGAGTTGTTCTGCGGCGCCGAGCAATCCGGGATTGGGTTCGACGACTATCAGCGACGACGGCCTGACATAGGTCAGGCTGCTGCCGGCCCCCTCGTCGGCCAGCAACAGCTCGACCGGTGCGAACAGGCCCGCCGTCACGTCGTGGCGCAGCATCGTGATGGCGATCAACGGATTGCCGAGGATGACGCGGATCGCTTTGCGGCGCACGCCGACCTTGGTGATCCAGGCGCCGTGGTCGACGACACCGAACAACATGAATCCGCTTGGCCCGACACGGGGTTCGATGCGCTCCCGGTAGGAACCCAGCTATCGGTGCTCGCCCGATGTCGTTGATCGGCACCGGCCTTTCCCCGATGTCGTTCAGCAACGCGGCGATCCGCACCGGTGTCGTGCGCCCAGGCGGGCACGACGGGCGCGAAGGCCTGGTTTCCCGCTGCCGTTACTTACCGGGTTCGGTGAAGGCGAAGCCAACGTGATGGAGCCTCAAGGCTTTACCTCGATCACCACTTTGCCCATCGGGCCGTCAGCCAGGCGTTCGAAGGCTTGCGGCAACTGCTCGAACGGAAACGCACGGTCGACCAGTGGCCGAGCGCCGGAGCGGGCCAAAATGCCCAAGAGGTCGTGCCAGCCGGCGCGATGCTGCTCCGGTGTGTAGTAGCTGAGAGCCATTGCGCCGATTCGCAGCCAGCGCGAAAAGAGCGTGCCCGTGTAGAAGTTGGGCACCGGGCCTCCGAGTTCTCCCACCAAGCTGAGTCTTCCCGAATCGCCCATCGCATCGATGACTTCAGGAAACAGCGTGCCCCCGATCGTGTCGACTGCCAGGTTCACCCCGCCTCCATTCAGGGCATCCTTCACACCAGCTCGCCACTGCGGGTCCTCAGGGTTGAATGTGAACGTCGCTCCGAGTTCCTTGAGGCGCCGTTGCTTTTCCTCGCTGCGCGAAAGCGCTATGACCGTGTGGCCCATCGCCGCCGCCAGTTGCACAGCCGCAACTCCGACCCCGCCGGACGCGCCGGTGACCAGGACCGCTGAGTTTGGCTTGAGCGGTTCCCACATGGTGAGCGCACGGTACGCCGATAGATAAACGACGGCGGCGCCCGACGACTGCTCTTCGGTCCAACCCGTGGGGATCTCCGCTAAGTTAGCTGCCGGTATCGACACTTGCTCGGCAAACATGCCCCAGCGGAGAAGTCCCACATCACTGCGCAGAAGAACGCGCTGGTCGCCCACCTGCACATCTTCGACGCCTTTACCAATTTTGATCACTTGCCCGACGCCGTCCCGACCCAGCACGTGCGGCGCAGGCGGGTATACGGGATATGGGTACCGCCTCTCTGCCATCATCCGGTCGGCAGGATTCAAGCCCGCGTAGTGGACTCGCATCACCACTTCACCGTCATTCGGGACCGGATCAGGCACGTCGGCCAGGGTCAAATGATCTATCCCTGCATGTCCATCCCACAGCCACGCTTTCATAACTGCTTCTCCTCGTGCCTATTCGCGTAGCCCAGCAACCGCGACCACTACGCGATCCAATGAGTCGGATGCGGTATCTGTGCTGCGGGCGCCTCAGGTGTGCGGATGCAACCTGCCATGGCCAATGCTTTCGCCACGGCAGCGTTTCTCGATCCCCTGCGCGCTCGTGCGGTGCATAGCGAAAGATTACTTACCGACGGGATCTCCCAACGTGTCAATCGTCTGCAGCGCGTCCACACTATTTCCCGCAACGACCGCCGCGCTGAGAAAGTTGCGTCACGAGCCGCTGGTCACCTTGGAAGCCAGCGCGGCCAGCTTGGCATCGAGTTCTTCAGCGGCGCTGAGCAATTCGGGGTTGGGCTCGACGACCATCAGCGACGACGGCTTGACGTAGGTCAGGCTGCTGCCGGCCGGCTCGTCCAGGATCAAGAGCTCGACGGGGGCGAACAGGCCGGCTATCACGTCGTGGCGCAGCATCGTGATCGCGATCAACGGGTTGCCGAGAATCACGCGGATCGCCTTGCGGTCGATGCCGGCCTTGGGGATCCACGCGCCGTGGTCGACGACACCGAACAGCATGAATCCGCTCGGCCCGACGTGGGGTTCGACGCGCTCCCGGTAGGACTCCCAGCTGTCGCTACTCGTCGCGATGTCGTTGATCGGGACGGGCCGCTCGCCGATGTCGGCCAGCAGCGCGGCGAGCAGCTCCTCGTAGCTCTTGGTGCTGTCGTAGCGCACCCGCACGCCGTCGAACCGGATCTCGGTCATCGGACCGCCCCCGAAAGACCAGTTGAATGCGAATATTCCATGTCTCAGTGCACCTTTCAGACGCCGGGCCTACAGTTTCCCTGCCCTTTGATCCTCACCAATCTTGAGAATCGGTGTCCGGTTCTCCGGTTGAACCCTCTCCCAGAGGCCTCCCTTGCCCAGTGCCCTTCCTAACCGGTCTTCTCTGCGGAACCACTCCTCGGCACTCCTGATCCGATTCGGGTGCACCTCATCGAGCAGACCGTAATCGCGTTTGACGACTCCGCACTTCCAGAGATTCCAGAATCCCGTGAAATTGTCCCGGATGTTCATGGTGCTCTTGTCGTTTGGGTCGGCGTTGTACCCAGCAGGGGCATCTGCGGCTCTACTGAGGGGACCGGTTTTCCAGTACGTGTCTAGATCGGTGTCGATGTACCGCGCCGGATGCCCGGTGACCTTCTCGAACGCCGCAGCAAGATCCGAATAGGCGATATGGTCGATAGCGACTTCGAGATCCATGCCGTTCGCGCGGTCGGGATGGTCGAAAAGCCAACGGACATAAAACCCGCAATCTTCGAGAGCCACATGGGGCACCGCACCCTCACCGAGCGGAACCCGCCACGTCACGACACCGTCCTCGACGGTAGGCGTCATGGGCGTCCCGGGTGAGATCACCATCTCGATGTACGGGCCCGACGTGAAGACCGCCGCTCCCATCCGATCGCGATTCACCTGATTCTGGAACAGGATCCACTCACCCACCCGGCCCTTGCCGTCGTAGTGGCCGGTCCGGAATCGAGAGTCATATCCCGACTTTTTGAGCCCATAGTCGAGGTTTCCGTAGACGAAGAACTTGATTCCTTCTTCGATGGCTATCTCGTAACTGCGTATTGCCCAATACATCTCGGTTTTTTCGCCGGTGTTGAACCCGTCGATGTTGACGAATGCTGCATCACAACCTCGGAATCCTTCCCGCAGGATCGCTTCGTCGGCGAATGAACCTTCCAGGACGGACACGTTGTCGAGGGCGAGAAGGTCCTTCGCTCGTCGGGAGGCGGGGTCGCGGGTGAGGAATCGAACGGAGTATTTGTTGTCGGCGACCAGGGCACGGATGATGGGCATTCCCTGGGCGCCCGTGCCGCCTACGACAAAGACTTTCGCGATGCTGTTCGAAGGCATCGTCGGTGTCACAGCCGCTCGATGATGGTGGCGTTGGCCATGCCGCCGCCCTCGCACATCGTCTGCAGCCCATACCGCCCGCCGCGCTGCTCGAGCGCGTTGACCAGTGTGGTCATGATGCGGGCACCGCTGGCGCCCAGCGGGTGGCCGATCGCGATGGCGCCGCCGTTGACGTTGGTCTTGGCCAGATCGGCGCCGGTGTCGTGCGCCCACGCGAGCACGACGGGCGCAAAGGCCTCGTTCACCTCGAACAGGTCGATGTCGGCCAGCGTCAGCCCGGCCCGGTGAAGCACCTTTTCAGTGGCGGGGATGACCCCGGTCAGCATGTAGAGCGGATCGGAGCCGACCACGGTGGTGGTGTGGATGCGGGCCAGCGGCCGCAGGCCGAGCTTCTTCGCAACGTCGCTGGTGGTGATCATGACCGCGGCGCTGCCGTCGGAGAGCGGCGAGGAGTTGCCGGCGGTGATCTCCCAATTGATCTGCGGGAAACGGGCTTTCATCGCCTCGCTGTAGAACGCCGGCCGCAGCCCGGCCAGCGTTTCGACCGTCGTACCGGGCCGGATGAATTCGTCGGTGGCCAGGCCGGCGATCGGGATCAGCTCGTTGTCGAACAGGCCGTCCTTGGTGGCGCGGGCGGCCTTGTCGTGGCTGCCGGCGGAGAACTCGTCGAGCTGGGTCCGCGAGAAGCCCCACCGCGCGGCGATCAGTTCGGCGCTGATGCCCTGCGGCACCAGGCCGTCGGGGTAGCGCCGGGTCATGTCGTCGCCGAAGGGATTGCTGCCCGGCAGCACCGAGGTGCCCATCGGGACGCGGCCCATGGATTCCACGCCGGCGGCGACGACGATGTCGTAGGCACCGGAAAGCACGCCCTGGGCGGCGAAGCTGATGGCCTGCTGGCTGCTGCCGCACTGCCGGTCGATCGTGACGCCGGGAACCGACTCGGGAAATCCGGCGCCCAGCAATGCGTTCCGGGCGATATTGACCGCCTGGTCGCCGACCTGGGCGACGGCACCGGCGATGACGTCGTCGATCTGCGCGGGGTCCACACCGGTGCGCGCCACCACTTCGCGCAGGCTGTGCGCGAGCAGGTCGGCGGGCAGCACCTCGTGCAGCGCCCCGCTGGGCTTGCCCTTGCCGATCGGGGTGCGGACGGCCCCGACGATCACGGCGTCGCGGTTCATGGCTCCTCCTTGAGTCCCAGGATCTAGGTATTGATCGCTGTACCCAGGTAAACATCTAGGTACACTAAAAGCAACCCAGCCCGGGAGGTGATTTATGACACTGCTGCAGGGACCGCTGGCCGACCGCGATGCCTGGTCGGCCGTGGGCGAGTGCGCGATCGAGAAGACGATGGGGCTGCTGGGCACCAAATCCGCGATGCTCATCATGCGCGAGGCGTACTACGGCACGACCCGCTTCGATGACTTCGCCCGCCGGGTGGGCATCACCAAGGCCGCCACTTCGGCGCGGCTGTCCGAGCTGGTCGAACTGGGGCTGCTGAAGCGTCAGCCGTACCACGAGCCCGGGCAGCGGCGTCGGGAAGAGTATGTGCTCACCGAGGCCGGCATCGACTTCATGCCCGTGGTCTGGGCGATGTTCGAGTGGGGCCGGCGCCATTTGCCGGGGCGCAATCGCCTCCGGCTCACCCATCTCGGCTGTGGCGCCGAGGCGAGCGTCGAAATCCGTTGCGCTGAAGGCCACAAGGTGGCGCCCGACGAACTCGGCATGCGGCTGGCTAAGTCTGGTTGAGCGCTTTCAGCAGCCGCCGGGCCGCGGCCACGCGGCGGGCGGCGGGGCCGGACAGGGTGTCGAGCGCGCATTCGGGGTCCGCCGGCGGCCCCATGTGTCCGCAGCCGCGCGGGCAGTCCTCGATCGCCTCGGCCAGATCCGAGAAGGCCATCAGGACGTCGTCGGGCTCGATGTGCGCCAGCCCGAATGAGCGGATGCCCGGGGTGTCGATCACCCAGCCCGAATGTCCCAGCGGGTCTCTGAAAGGAAAAGCGACCGATTGGGTGGAGGTGTGCCGTCCGCGACCGATGTCGGTGACCTCGCCGACGGCCCGTTCCGCCTCGGGCACAAGGCGATTCACCAACGTGGACTTGCCGACGCCGGAATGCCCCAGCAGCACGGTGATCTTGCCGGCCAGCAGGTCGGCCACCGCGAGCAGCGGATCGTCGCGGCCCGCCACCACCACCGTCAAGTCCAGGTCCACGAAATGCGAGGCGAAGGGCTCTGGCGGGGCGAGGTCGGTCTTGGTCAGGCACAGAATCGGCTTCAGCCCGCCGGCAAAGGCGGCGATGAGCGTCCGGTCGACCAGGCCGGTGCGCGGCGGCGGGTCGGCCAGCGCCACCACGATCAGCAGCTGGTCGGCGTTGGCGACCACCACGCGTTCGGTCGGGTCGGTGTCATCGGCCGTGCGCCGCAACACTGTTCGCCGTTCCCCGCGCCGCACGATGCGCGCCAGCGTGTCCAGTCGCCCGGACACGTCGCCGACCACGTCGACGTCGTCACCGACGACGATTGGGGTGCGGCCCAGTTCGCGGGCCCGCATCGCCGTGACCCGGCGATCGGGGTCCCCGCCGAGCACGCATCCCCAGCGGCCGCGGTCGACGCTGACCACCATCGCGGCCTCGGCGTCGGCGTGCTCGGGACGGGTCTTGGTGCGCGGTCGCGAGCCCCTGCCGGAGCGGACCTTGACGTCGGACTCGTCGTAATCGCCGGGCTTCAAATATCGGACCCCAGCATGTGCGCCCAGAGCTGCGGAAACTCCGGCAGCGTCTTGGAAGTCGACCCGATGTCGTCCACCTGAACCCCGGCCACCCGCAGGCCGACGATCGCGCCCGCCATCGCCATCCGGTGGTCGGCGTAGGCGCGCCAGACGCCGGCGCGCAGCGGTGTCGCGGTGATCACCAGGCCGTCGGGGGTTTCGGAGCAGTCGCCGCCCAGGCGATTGATCTCGGCGCTCAGTGCGGCGAGCCGATCGGTCTCGTGACCGCGCAGGTGGCCGATGCCGGAGAGGCGGGACACCGATCCCGGCTTGGCCAGCGCGGCCAGCGCCGCCACCGCCGGGGTCAGCTCGCCGACCGCGCGCAGGTCGACATCGAAACCGGGGTAGTCGGCGGATCCCTGTACCTCGAGGAACGAATCCCCCTGGGTGACAACGGCGTTCAGCTTGCCCAGCACTGTCAGAATGTGGTCGGCGGGTTGCACGCTGGCCGCCGGCCAGCCGGTGATGCGCACCGTTCCGCCGCTGACCACGGCCGCCGCCAGGAACGGAACGGCGTTCGTCAGGTCGGGCTCCACCTCCCAGTGCCGGGCCGCGACCGGACCGGGGCGCACCCGCCAGCGGTTGGGCACCGAGTCGTCGACGTCGACCCCGGCCTGCCGCAGCATCACCACGGTCATCGCGATGTGCGGCGCCGACGGCAGCGTCGCGCCGGTGTGCTGCACGGTCACGCCCTCGGTGAATGACGCCGCACACAACAGCAGGCCCGACACGAACTGCGACGACGCCGATGCGTCGATGGCCACGGTGCCCCCGGCGACCGATCCGCTGCCGCGCACCCGGAAGGGCAGACCCGCGCCCTCGATCGGCACGCCCAGGCCGCGCAGGGCGTCGAGCAGCGGCGCGATGGGCCGCACCCGGGCCTGCTCGTCCCCGTCGAACTCGACGACCGCTTCGGCCAGCGCCGCCAGCGGCGGGACGAACCGCAGGACCGTACCGGCCAGCCCGCAATCCACGCGCGCGGCGGGCCCGGGAGCGATCCGCCCGCCGACCGTCAGCTCGGAGCCGTCGCCCTCGACGCGCAGGCCCAGGGCGCGCAGCGCGCCGATCATCAGATCGGTGTCCCGGCTGCGCAGCGCCCCGCTGATGGTCGGCGTCCCGTGGCCTTGCGTGGCCGCCAGCGCCGCCAGCACCAGCGCGCGATTGGTCTGCGACTTCGAGCCCGGAACGGTCACGGTCGCGTGCACCGGTTTCGGCGCGCTGGGGGCCGTCCACATACTCACCGGTCCATCATGGCGTGTCACCGGCTTCTGCCACCATGGAAGGTATGTGCGGACGGTTCGCGGTCACCACCGATCCGGCGCTGCTGGCCCAGAAGATCAAGGCGATCGACGAGGCCACCGGCGCCTCCGAAAGTGCCGGGGCGCCCAACTACAACGTGGCCCCCACGTCGACCATCGCGACCGTCGTGAGCCGGCACACCGACCCCGACGACCAGCCCACCCGCCGGGTGCGGCTGATGCGCTGGGGCCTGGTGCCCCCGTGGGCCAAAGCCGGTTCCGACGGGGCGCCCGAGACCAAGGGCCCGATGCTGATCAACGCCCGCGCGGACAAGGTCACCACCTCGCCCGCCTTTCGGTCGAGCGCCAAGTCGAAGCGGTGCCTGATCCCGATGGACGGCTATTACGAATGGCGCGTCAACGACGCCGTCGCGGGCAAGAAGTCGCGCAAGACGCCGTTCTTCATGTACCGCGAGGATGGCGAGCCGCTGTTCATGGCCGGGCTGTGGTCGGTCTGGAAACCGGCCAAAGATGCTCAGCCGCTGCTGAGTTGCACGATCATCACCACCGACGCACCCGGCGAGCTGGCGGAGATCCACGATCGGATGCCGCTGGTGGTCCCGGAGCGGGAGTGGGACCGCTGGCTGGATCCGGACGCCCCGGTCGACGAAAAGCTGCTGGCCCACTCGCCCGACGTGCGCGGCATCCGCATGCGCGAGGTGTCGACGCTGGTCAACAACGTCCGCAACAACGGGCCCCAGCTACTCGAGCCGGCCGGCCCGGAGCCCGAGCAGGCGACCTTGCTTTAGTTGCTGAGAACCAGCTTCCAGTTGCCGTTGACGTTGCGATCCGGCACGCACCAGAAGTTATTCCAGTTGCCCGGAGTGCTGGCCTTCACGCCGGGCCCGGCGTCCTGACAAGCTGCCCGGGTAGAGTAGTTGCCCTCGGTTTGGATCGTGTCGGCGTTGCCGGTGCCCACACCGATCGTCATCAGCCCGGAGAAAGCCAGCACACCGGCGGCGACAATCGTCGCGCCGCGGGATCGCTTCGTCGTCATGGCGGGAGCGTAACGCGACGGCGAGAATTCGACCCGGTTTTCGCGATGGCGCTACTCTCGCGCGGCTACGCGCGGATGTGGGCGGTGATCGCATTGGTCAACCGGATCAGGTCCTGCGGTGAAACCACCACGTCCCAGCCACGCCGGCCGGCGCTGCAGTACACCCGATCCCAGGCCAGGGCGCCGGCGTCCACGACGGTCGGCAGGGCCTTGCGCTGCCCGAACGGCGACACGGCGCCGACGACGTAGCCGGTGGCGCGCTCGGCGGCGGCGGCCTCGGCCATGCCGGCGCTGGCCACGCCCAGCGCCGCGGCGGCCGCCTTCAGCGAGAGCCGGTCCGGCACCGGCAGTATCGCGACCGCGAGCCCGCCCGGCACCGCGACGACCAGGGTCTTGTAGATCTGCTCGGGTGCGACGCCGCGTTCCGTCAGCGCGTGCACCGCTTCGACGCCGAACGAGCGTTCCCGCCGATCGTGGTCGAAGGTGATGACCTCGTGCGGCACACCGGCTTTCGTCAACGCGGCCAGCGCGGGCGTGGCGGCGCGAGCCACGACAGAAACCCGACTACGGCCCCGAGTACCCCGGCGGGTTGACGCCGTCCACCCAGAAGTCGACGCCGAGCTGCCCGCCCGGCACGCAGTTGTAGACCGACAGGTCGGTGACGCCGGACTCCACCAGCACGTCCTCGCACAGCAGGGTGTTGCCGGTGTATTCGCGGGCGGGCTTGTTGAGGATGACGTAGGCCGCGTCGGAGTACACCTCGGGCTTGCGGGCGCGTCCCATCGCCTCGTCACCGCCGAGCAGGTTCTGCACCGCGGCGGTGGCCACCAGCGTGCGGGGCCACAACGTGTTGGACGCGATACCCGCCTCGCGCATCTCCTCGGCGATTCCCAAGGCGCACAGCGTCATGCCGAACTTGGCCATCATGTACGCGGTCGGCTTCAGCCACTCCTTGCCGAGCAGCACCGGCGGGGACAGCGTCAGGATGTGCGGGTTCTGGGCGGCCTTCAGGTGCGGGATGCAGGCCTGCGACACGGCGTAGGTGCCGCGCACCTGGATGCCGTTCATCAGGTCGAACCGCTTCATCGGCACCTCGGTGATGGACCCCAGGTTGATGGCCGACGCATTGTTGACGCAGATGTCGATGCCGCCGAATTGCTCGACGGTCTTGGCCACCGCCGACTCGACTGACTCCGGATCGCGGACGTCCCCGACGATCGGCAGGGCCGCACCGCCCGCCTCCTCGAGCTCCTTGGCGGCGGTGTACACCGTGCCCGGCAGCTTGGGGTGCGGCTCGGCCGTCTTGGCGATCAGGGCGATGTTGGCACCGTCTTGTGCGGCGCGTTTGGCGATCGCCAGGCCGATACCGCGGCTGGCGCCGGAGATGAACATGGTCTTGCCGTTGAGGGACATGGCGTCACATTAACGTCCTGCCGCCATGGGCCGGATGGGGCCCGGAAATAGCGCGTCCGTTAACGCTGTTAAAAGAGTCGGTCTCTGATGTTATGTGGGCGCACCCGGGCAGACACTGTCGGTGGCAGCCTCTAGATTGGGAGGAGCGGTTTGGTGTCAGCGGCGACGAGCCTGTTGGACAGTCCAACGGGTGCCGAGCAGTTGGCTTGCTTTCTCGCAAGCCCGGTGGCGCTTTCGGTGCTGCCCGGCGACACCGCAGCAGAAGGGACCGGGGTAATCGACATGGCCGACACAGACGGCGCAACAGCACAGGAGATTCCCGATCCCGCACCGCCGGAGACGGACGCCGAGCTGATGGCGCGCTTCGAGCGCGACGCGATTCCGCTGTTGGACCAGCTCTACGGCGGTGCGCTGCGCATGACGCGCAATCCCGCCGACGCCGAAGACCTGCTGCAAGAGACGATGGTGAAGGCCTTCGCGGGGTTCCGCTCGTTCCGGGCCGGCACCAACCTCAAGGCCTGGCTGTACCGGATCCTGACCAACACCTACATCAACAGCTACCGCAAGAGGCAGCGCCAGCCGGCCGAATACCCGACCGAAGAGATCACTGACTGGCAGCTGGCGTCCAACGCCGAGCACTCGTCCACCGGGCTGCGCTCGGCCGAGGTCGAGGCGCTCGAGGCGCTGCCCGACAACGAGATCAAAGAAGCGCTGCAGGCGCTGCCGGAAGAATTCCGGATGGCCGTCTACTACGCCGATGTCGAGGGTTTTCCGTACAAGGAAATCGCCGAGATCATGGACACGCCCATCGGGACGGTAATGTCACGGCTACACCGCGGCCGGCGTCAACTGCGTGGGCTGCTGGCTGACGTGGCCAAGGAGCGGGGCTTCAACCGCGGCCACCAGGCGCACGAGGAGGTGTCGTCATGAGTGAGTTCTCCAGCCCCGGCGACACGTGCCCTAATGACGACGACCACGGCGCGGTCGGCTGTGCCGAGGTGATCCGCCAGGTTTGGCTCCTACTCGACGGTGAATGCACCCCGGAGTCGCGGGACCAGCTGCGCCGCCACCTGGAGGCGTGCCCCGGTTGCTTCAAGCATTACGGCCTCGAGGAGCGGATCAAGGCGTTGATCGCCACCAAATGCAGAGGCGAGAAGGCCCCCGACGGCCTGCGCGAGCGGCTACGGCTGGAGATCCGGCGGACCACCATCATCCGCGAGACGCAGTAGCGGGTCCTCAGGCGTTGGGCCGCTTGCCGTGGTTGGCTTTGCTGTGCTTGCGGTCGCGCTTCTTACGGCCACGCTTGGCCATGGGTCGAACCTCCATTGATTTGGTCATTGATCCGGGCGCCCGGCGCCCGTCAGCCTGCCGCACAGTCTCTCACGAAAGACCCGCCCGGCCACAACGCCCCGTGCGCCGCGGTCCCGACCCCTCCTGTGGTTCGATGTACGTGAGCCTGACGAAAGCTTGATGGACCAGTAGCCAGCCTGCGCAATGGCCGAAACGAGTGGGGTGAAGATGGCCGAGGATGTGCGCGCCGAGATCGTGGCCAGCGTGCTCGAAGTCGTAGTGAACGAGGGTGACCAGATCGGCAAAGGCGACATCGTGGTGCTGCTGGAGTCGATGAAGATGGAGATTCCCGTCTTGGCTGAGGTCGACGGCACCATCAGCAAGGTGAGCGTCGCGGTGGGCGATGTCATCCAGGCGGGCGACCTGATTGCTGTGATCAGCTAGGCCGCGGAAAAGTTTGGACCGTCCTGTCTGCTGCCGGGGAATGGCCCGGGGAGTGAGTGATGTCGACTCTCGGTGATCTGCTTGCCGAACACACCGTGTTGCCGGGCAACGCGGTGGACCACCTGCACGCGGTCGTGGGGGAGTGGCAGCTGCTGGCGGACCTGTCGTTCGCCGACTATCTGATGTGGGTTCGCCGCGACGACGGCATGTTGGTGTGTGTGGCGCAGTGCCGGCCGAACACCGCGCCCACGGTGCTCGTCACCGACTCGGTGGGCAGTGTCGTCGCCGCCGACCGGCTGGCGCTGGTCGCCGAGACCTTCGAGTCCGGCACCGCCCAGCGGGATGGCGATGCGGGCCAACAGGATTCGTGGCTGCCCGGCCCGCACGTCGAGGCGACCCCGGTGCGATACGGCGGCCGGGTGGTGGCCGTGCTCACCCGGCATCAGACGGCCGTCGCGGCCGACCGCACGTCCGGCCACCTGGAGACGGCATACCGGGAATGCGCCGGCGATCTGGTCCACATGCTCGCCGACGGCACCTTCCCCGACGTGGGCGACGTGGTCATGTCCCGCTCCACCCCGCGGGCGGGCGATGGCTTCATCCGGTTGGACGTCAACGGCGTCGTCGCCTACGCCAGCCCCAACGCGGTGTCGGCCTACCACCGGATGGGCCTGACGTCCGAGCTGGAGGGCCGCAGCCTGGTCAAGGTGACCCGGCCGCTGATCTCGGACCCCTTCGAGGCGCAGGAGCTGGCCGAGCACGTCCTGAACCTGCTGGCCGGTGGTAAGAGCATGCGCATGGAGGTCGACGCCGGCGGCGCCACGGTGCTGCTGCGGACGCTCCCGTTGGTGGTCGACGGCGCGAGCGCCGGTGCCGCCGTGCTGATCCGGGACGTCACCGAGGTGAAGCGCCGCGACCGGGCCCTGATCTCCAAGGACGCCACCATCCGCGAGATCCACCACCGGGTGAAGAACAACCTGCAGACGGTGGCGGCACTGCTGCGCCTGCAGGCCCGCCGGACGGTCAACGCCGAAGGGCGCGAAGCCCTGATCGAGTCGGTGCGCCGGGTCTCGTCCATCGCGTTGGTGCACGACGCGCTCTCGATGTCCGTCGACGAACAGGTCAACCTCGACGAGGTCATCGACCGGATTCTGCCGATCATGAACGACGTGGCGTCAGTGGACCGGCCGATCCGGATCAACCGGGTCGGCGACCTCGGCGTGCTGGACTCCGACCGGGCGACGGCCCTGATCATGGTGATCACCGAACTGGTTCAGAACGCGATCGAGCACGCGTTCGATCCTGCGGTCGAAGCGGGATCGGTGACCATCCGCGCCGAGCGTTCGGCGCGCTGGCTCGACGTCGTTGTCCACGACGACGGCCGCGGGTTGCCGGAAGGCTTCAACCTGGAGACGTCCGACAGCCTCGGCCTGCAGATCGTGCGGACGCTGGTGTCTGCGGAACTCGACGGCACGCTGGGCATGCGCCAAGCCCCGGCTCGCGGCACCGACGTGGTGTTGCGGGTACCGATCGGCCGGCGGGCCCGACTGGCCATCTAGGCGTTCAAAGTGCGCCCCACACAACAGTGCGGCCCCGACTTTCGTCGAGGCCGCACTGTTTGCTCTGACTGAGTCAGACTCCGCTACGGGCCTTCGTCCGGGCATTGCGACGCTTGAGTGCGCGCCGCTCGTCTTCGCTCATGCCGCCCCAGACGCCCGAGTCCTGGCCGGTGTTCAGGGCCCACGACAGGCAATCCGTGGTCACCGAGCACCGATTGCAGACCAGTTTCGCGTCAGCGATCTGCGCGAGCGCCGGGCCGCTGTTCCCTACCGGGAAGAACAGCTCCGGGTCCTCGTCGCGACAGACCGCCTTGTGGCGCCAATCCATACGTCCTACTCCTCACTGAGTGCGCAGCAAGGCGCACGGCCAATTTTCTTCGGCTGTTAACGCGTGCACAAGAAAAGGGTCCGTACCCCTATCTAAATTCCTGCATGCAACCTTTTGATCGTTTCACAGGCCCAACAGATGTCAATAGCCTCGAGTTCGCTCGTGGGCTATCTCACTTCGATCGTTCCGTAGTCGGGCCATTACTCCGTTGTACTACACTCACCGGCCACTCACGAGGAAAAACTTCGCCGCGTGGCCGGCGGTCGCTGCGTTTGCGCAGCTCAGAAGGTGTTTTTCTGGGGAGGTGCTACCACCGCCAGCGCGTCGGGTACCGCTTTGAACGTCATGCTTTCGCGCACGCCGAGGTAATCCCCGTCGAACTGGCAGGCGACCGGGCCGCCGGTCGAGGTGACGCGCAAGCAGGGCACGTCGTCCTCGGTGATGAGGTGGTCGAAGTCGAACTTGGGCCGCTTAGCGAACATCTGCCGCACGATGCGAAGGGTGGGGATCGTTTTCATGCTCTTGGGTGCGAACACGCCCAGCCCGGACTCGAAGGTGCAGCCGGGATTGGTCCACACCGGCCGCTCGTTGGCGAACGTCCACGGGCTGGAGTTGGACACGAACGCGAAACTCACCCCCGTGATGGGTTCGCGGCCGGGCAGTTCAAGGGTGAGCATCGGTTCGCGGCGCGTATAGCCCCACACGGCGGGCACCGCCGCGCGAATGTAGCGCCAGGCCGTGACCTTGCCGCCCTTGTCGCGTTCGGCCTCGACCGCGGCCACCACCTCGGCGTCGACCCCCATGCCGGTGTTGAACACGGCCCACCGCTCACCGCAGTCGATCAGGCCGATGCGGCGCCAGGCGTGGTGGTGGCGATAGTCGTCGAGGAGCTGGATGAGCTGGTTGGTGGCGGCCACCGGGTCCCGCGAGATCCCCAGCGACCGCGCCAGCACATTCGCCGAACCGCCGGGAACCACCGCGACCGCCGGCACCGGGCCGGAG
This sequence comes from Mycobacterium sp. 852002-30065_SCH5024008, assembly GCF_001665645.1. Classification (NCBI taxonomy): domain Bacteria; kingdom Bacillati; phylum Actinomycetota; class Actinomycetes; order Mycobacteriales; family Mycobacteriaceae; genus Mycobacterium; species Mycobacterium sp. 852002-30065_SCH5024008. The sequence goes on from NZ_LZSZ01000087.1 coordinate 136,043, forward strand.
TGCCCCGAAACCGCGCCGGGACGCCCGAGCAGGCCGTTGACCACCCCGCTCACCGTACCGTCGCCGCCGTGCACCACGACCAGGTCGACGCCGTCCGCGACCGCTTTCTCGGCGAGTTCGGTGCCGTGACCGCGGTGACTGGTGTGTTCGACGGTGAGCTCTAGGCGGCTCTTGAGCGCGTTCGCCAGCAGGTCGCGACCGGCCGGGGTGGTGGTGGTGGCTGTGGGGTTCACGATCAGCACGGCGCGCATGAAGCACGAGCTTATGCGGGCCGGTTAAGGCCACGCTGTGGGGAACTCCTCGGCGGCCGGGGTGACTACGCTGACGCGGGTGACAGTTTTCCGCCGCAACCCAGGGGCCGCTCCAGCCGCCGTGCGCGGCGCTGGGCTCCTGGTGGTGGTGCAAGGGCTGGCCGCGCTGGTGGTGGCGGCGGTGCTGGTGGTGCGGGGCGTCGCTGGGGCCGACCAGCGCGTGGTCAACGGGTTGGGCACGGCGGTGTTTTTCGTTCTGGTCGGGGCGGTGGTGCTGGCCGCCGGACGGGCGCTGACGGTCGGCAAGCGCTGGGGACGCGGGCTGGCCGTGATCACCCAGCTGCTGTTACTGCCGGTGGCGTGGTACCTGACGGTGGACTCGCATCGGCCCGGCTTCGGGATTCCCGCTGGCATTGTGGCGCTGAGCGTGTTGGGCCTGCTCTTCAGCCCCGCGGGCGTGCGTTGGGCCGCGGGCGATCAGCGCGATTCCGCCAACTCGGCCAACCGGGGGCCGGACAGCCGATAGGTGGTCCACTCGCGCTGGGGTTCGCCGCCGACGCCGTCGTACAGCGTGAGGGCGTCGGCGTTCCAGTTCAGCACCGCCCAGGACAACCGCGTGTAGCCGTTGTCGAGGCATTCGGCCGCCAGCGTCGCCAGCAGCGCGCGGGCCAGGCCGCGGCGGCGAAATCCCGGCCGCACGAACAGGTCTTCGAGGTAGATGCCCGCCACGCCGTCCCAGGTGGAGAAGTTGAGAAACCACAGCGCCATCGCTGCGATCTCGCCCTCGACTTCCGCGACGTGCCCGTACACCGCCGGGATGGCTCCGAAAAGTGCTGCCGCGATTTGCTTTTCGGTGACCGTGCATTGATCGGCGGCGTGTTCGAATTCCGCCAGTTCGTGGATCATTCCGGTGATTGCGGCGGCGTCTTCCGGGGCGGCGCGGCGAATGGTCATTGCTCGACGTCCAATGCGTTGAGGATCGTCGCGAATTTCGTTGTGGTTTCCGCGACTTCTTCGTCGGGGTCGGATTCGGCGACGATGCCGCCACCGGATCGTGCGAGCGCGGTGCGGCGGTCCGCCGACAGCTGGGCGCAGCGGATGGACACCACCCAGCGGCCGTCGCCCCGGGCATCGCACCAGCCGACCGCCCCCGCGTAGAACCCGCGGTCGCCTTCCAACTCGGCGATGAGCTCGACCGCGGCCTTGGTCGGCACCCCGCCGACCGCCGGGGTGGGATGCAGCGCCAGGGCCAAATCGATTGCGGTGGTGGACGTATCGCGAAGCCGGGCGCTGATCGGTGTGCACAGGTGCCACACCGCCGCGGTGCGGCTCAACTCGGGCTCGGCGGCGATCGTCAACTCGTCGCACAGCGGCTCGAGGGCGGCCCGAATGGTTTCGATGACCAACTGGTGTTCGTGCCGATCCTTGGCCGAACCGGCCAGCGCGGCGCCGTTGGCGGCGTCGACGTCCGGGTCGGCGGCGCGGGGCGCCGAACCGGCGAACGGCCGGCACGTGACTCGATCTCCGTTGCGCGCCACCAGAAGTTCCGGGCTGGCGCCCACCAGCGCCACACCGGCGTAGTCATCGCCGGCGGCGGTCAGGTCGACAAGATAGCCGTAGGCGGCCGGGTCGGCGGCGATGAGCCGGCGCAGGATGACGCGGGCGTCCAGGGGGGCGTCGGCGACCAGCCGCAGCGCGCGGGACAGCACCACCTTGCTCAGCAGGCTGTCGGGGGCGGTGAGTTGATCGCGGGCCCGGCTGATGCGACTGCGGTAGTCGGCCGGTGACGGATCGGCGGCGGCGATACGCACCGGCGGCAGCGGGCCGGTCGGCCAGTCGGGCGGGCCGTCGGTGCGCCGCACCGCGTTGGGCGTCAGCAGCGCTGCGGGCCGGTTCACGTCGAAAGGCAACGCGCCCAACACTATTGCGGCTGAGCCCGAACGCAGCGCGTCCTGCGCCACCGCCACGTCGCGGTAGCGTTCCCGCACCCCCGCGGCGACCAGGCTCTGCTTCGGTCCGCACAGCGCGAACGGCGGTTGGGCGCTCACCCGGGTTTGATCGCCTGCGGCTGGGCGGTCAATCCGAGCGCGGCGAGCTGTCGCACGCCATGCTCGAAACCGCACACCGCGATGGAGCCGGCCAGCATCCAGAAGCGGCTGCCCTCGACGAGCGGCAGCTCCACCCAGCGCGTGATGACCGAACGGGAGAAGTGGCTGTGCCCCACGAACACCACGTCGCGTGAGCTCATGTGGTCCAGCGCGAACGCGACCGCCCGATCGGCGCGGTCGCTGACCTGCTGCACGCTTTCGCCACCGGGACAGCCGTGCGTCCAGACCAGCCAATCGGGCACCTGTTCGTGGATCTGCGGCGTCGTCAACCCCTCGTAGGAGCCGTAATCCCATTCGGCGAGCAGGGGAGAGACCTCGTCCACGGCGAGGCCGGCCAGCTTCGCGGTGGTCAGGGCGCGGATGCGCGGGCTGCTGATCACCAACGGGTCGGTGAGGTTCAGTTCTCGCAGGACGCGGCCGGCCAGCTCGGCCTGAACGCGGCCGGTGTCGGTCAGCTCGAGGTCGGTCCGGCCCGTGTGCTGGCCGGATTTCGACCACTCGGTCTCGCCGTGGCGGAGCAGGACCAGTCGATGATTGTGCAAGCCCATATCGACCGATTCTGCCGGACGACATGCCGGGCACGTCGGCCGCAGCGTGTGGCGAGCGAACGTGCCAGGATGGGCACTGTTGACCGCATGGCAACGATGCAGAGGGGAGAGCCGCGCCTATGGCTGCTAAGACCCGGGTACTGGCAGTGGCCAACCAGAAGGGCGGCGTAGCCAAGACGACGACGGTCGCCTCGCTGGGCGCAGCGATGGTGGACGAGGGACTCCGGGTGCTCCTGGTCGACCTCGATCCGCAGGGCTGCCTGACCTTCTCGCTCGGTCAGGATCCCGACAAACTCCCGGTGTCGGTGCACGAGGTGCTGCTCGGCGAGGTCGAGCCCAACGCCGCGCTGGTCACCACCATGGAGGGAATGACGCTGCTGCCGGCCAACATCGACCTGGCGGGAGCCGAGGCGATGCTGTTGATGCGCGCCGGCCGCGAATACGCGCTCAAACGCGCGCTGGCGAAGCTCTCCGACGACTTCGACGTGGTCATCATCGACTGCCCGCCGTCGCTGGGTGTGCTCACCCTCAACGGGCTGACCGCCGCCGACGAGGTGATCGTGCCGCTGCAGTGCGAGACGCTCGCGCACCGTGGAGTCGGCCAGTTCCTGCGCACGGTCGCCGATGTCCAGCAGATCACCAACCCGGAGCTGCGGCTCCTCGGCGCGTTGCCGACGCTGTACGACTCGCGGACCACCCACACCCGGGACGTGTTGGTGGACGTCGCCGACCGCTACAACCTGCCGGTGCTGGCCCCGCCGATACCGCGCACGGTGCGTTTCGCCGAGGCCAGCGCCTCGGGGTCGTCGGTGATGGCCGGGCGCAAGAACAAGGGTGCGTCGGCCTACGCCGATCTGGCGAAGGCGTTGCTCAAGCACTGGAAGACCGGCAAGCCGCTGCCGACGCTCGCCGTCGAGGTGTAGTTCCGGCTCGCGGCTGCGGTCAGCCGAGGGCCACGACGGTGTTGCCCCGCTGCTCGAACACCTGGGAGCCCGCGACGGCCGGGACCACCGCCCGTCCGGGTGTGCTCGGCGCCCGGTTCACCGGGATGTAGCGCTCGTTGGCGCCGCTGACCGGGTCGTAGACCCCGATCGCGCCGGTGACCGGCACCAGCAGGCGGCCCGCCATCATCGCGCCCGGCCCCAGCGGCGCCGTCGTGGCGCCTGCGGCGATGGTGTAGCGCAGCGACAGGTTGCCCGTCTCGAAGACCATGACGGAATCGCCGGTCCACCAGGTGATCAGGCTGCCCGCGTGTGCCACGGCACCGGGGCTCGTCGGCGGCTTGGGCAGCAGTGTGCTCGACACGGTGGTGCCGGTCTCGTCGATCACGTCCACCCGGGGCTGCGGCGACGGCAGGTACACCGCGGTGTTGCTCTCCCAGACGGCCAGCACCCGGGCGCCCGAATCCGCCCTGATCCCGGGTTCGGCCACGATGCGCTGCTGAGGCTCGTCATCGTCCTTGCCGGGCCGCAGCAGCACTAGCCGCAGGTCGGCCTGGTTGACGCAGCTCTCCAGCACCGACACCGCCGACGAGCTGGCCGCCGCCGAGACCAGCTTGCAGCCGGAGTGCAGCCCGCGTGCCGTGGGCTTGACCCGGGCGTCCGTCTCGCCGTACGCCACCATCCGGACCATGTCGGAGCGCCACAGCTCGAGCCGGGTGTCGCCGGCCGCCAACACCGTCGTGCCGTCGGAGGACAGCTGCACGTGCGGGTCGGAGTAGCCGCTGCGGGCGGGCCCGCGGCGACCCGTGGACCCGTCAAGCGTGCTCGCCTGCCCGCACCCGCGGTCGTCCCGATAGACGGCGACGGCGTAGTGGTACACCCAGGAGACCCCGCACAGGTCGGTGTCGCGCTCGTAGCTCCATCGGGACTGGCCGGAGGCGGGGTCACGCCCGTCGACCCGGCGGCCGTCGCCGGTGATGACCGTCCCGCCGACCGCCACCGGCGCGGTGGTGGCCGGACTCGACGCGGTCCACAGCTCCTTGAGCGCGGCAGGGACCTGTCGGGCCGGTGTCGGGTTGGGCGCCGGAACGGCGGCCGGCCGGCTGATGGTGGCCCGGGCGTCGCTGGTCCACCAGATCAGCGAGGCGACGGCGGCGACAACGACCGCTATCGCCGCGGCGGCCAAGACGTCGCCCTTGGTCCGGCGTTCGGGTCTGACCATCCGGGCGGGCGACTCAGCTGGCGTTTGCGCCGGCTTCGGCGGGCTTGCGGCGCCGACGGCGGCGGCTGGTCCCGCCGTTACCGGGCGCTTCCGCGGCGGCTTCGCCGTTGGTGGCGCCGGCCGCGGCATTCCCGCCCGCATGTGCGGTGGTGGGTTGGCCGCCGCGGGTGCGCCGTCGCGGTGCGCCGGAGCGGGCACGCCCGCCCCGGTCCGCCTTCTGGCCGTCGCGCTCGCTGGCGCGGCGCTGGCCCTGCGGCTTCTTCGGCGAGCCGATGGCGCTGCCCGCGTCCGTGGGGATGCCCATCTCTTCATAGAGGTGCGGCGAGTTCGAGTAGGTTTCGGCGGGCTCGGGGCACTCCAGGCCCAGCGCCTTGTCGATCATCGACCAGCGGGGCAGCTCGTCCCAGTCCACCAGGGTGACGGCGATACCGGTCTTGCCGGCGCGGCCGGTGCGGCCGATGCGGTGCACGTAGGCCTGTTCGTCCTCGGGGATCTGGTAGTTGATGACGTGGGTGATGTCGTCGATGTCGATGCCGCGGGCGGCCACATCCGTGGCGACCAGCACGTCGATGTCGCCGCTGCGGAAGGCCTTGAGCGCCTTCTCGCGGGCGATCTGCCCGAGGTCGCCGTGCACGGCGCCCACCTTGAAGCCGCGCTCGGCCAGTTCGTCGGCGACCTTCTGGGCGGTGCGCTTGGTGCGGGTGAAGATCATCGTCGCGCCGCGGCTCTCGGCCTGCAGCACCCGGCTCACCAATTCCACCTTGTCCAGCGCGTGGGCCCGGTAGACGAACTGCTCGGTGGTGTCGTGCGTGGCGGCCGAATGCGGCGCCTCCGCCCGGATGTGGGTGGGCTGGTTCATGAAGGTGCGGGCCAGCGTGATGATCGGGCCCGGCATGGTCGCCGAGAACAGCATGGATTGCCGGTCCTCGGGGATCTGACGCAGGATGCGCTCGATGTCGGGCAAAAAGCCCAGGTCGAGCATCTCGTCGGCCTCGTCGAGGACCAGCATGGACAGCCCGCCCAGCTGCAGGTGGCCCTGCTGGGCCAGGTCGAGCAGCCGGCCGGGGGTGCCGACCACGACGTCGGCGCCGGCCTGCAGCGCCTCGATCTGGGGCTCGTAGGCCCGCCCGCCGTAGATCGAGACGACGGACAGCCGCCGGCCTTCGTCGGCGGTGAGGTACTTGGCCGCGGCGGCCAGGTCCTCGGTGACCTGAAGGCACAGCTCACGGGTCGGGACCACGACCAGGGCCCGTGGTGTGCCGTTGAGCTCCCGCACGCCGACTCCGGAGGTGATGCGGTTCAGCAGCGGCACGCCGAAGGCGAGGGTCTTGCCCATGCCGGTGCGGGCCTGGCCGATCACGTCGTCGCCGGCGAGCGCCAGCGGCATGGTCAGTTCTTGGATGGCAAAGGGGCGTTCGATGCCCTTTTCGGCGAGGGCGCGGACGATTTCGTCGCGAACGCCGAGGTTGGCAAAAGTCAATTCAGTTGTGCTGGTGAGTGCGCTCATGCGTGGGTTGTAAGCCTTTCGGTGACGTATCGGATTGTGTCGGTGTTTCTCTGTCGCGGTCACGCGCGCACGAGGTCCGACTCCGAATACGTCGCCGAGTCGCGGGCCCCTGCCCAATCTGGGCGGGCCAGCTGTGCACGCACATTTCGCCGATAGCGGCTTGGAAAAAGAAATACAGCCGCTATCTAGATACATGATAGCTGGTCGACAGCTGGCGCCCATTTAGCGCCGGGTCCGCCGACTACAGTGTTGCCATGACCCGGCCCTCTTGCCAGCCCTCCGAAGCCGAACTGGAAGCCGACCAGGTGGACGATTCGCCCGCCCCGCGTCTGTCGGCCGACCACCCGGGCGTCAACGAGTTGTTCGCGGTCTTGGCATACGGCGAGATCGCCGCGTTCTATCGGCTCACCGACGAGGCGCGGATGGCCCCCGACCTGCGCGGACGGATTTCCATGGCCAGCATGGCCGCCGCCGAGATGCAGCACTACGAGCTGCTGCGCGATGCCCTGGAAAGCCGGGGCGTCGACGTCGTGAAGGCGATGTCGAAGTACGTCTCGGCGCTGGAGAACTACCACCGGCTGACGATGCCCAGCACGTGGCTGGAAGCCCTGGTGAAGACCTATGTCGGCGACGCCCTGGCCGCCGACCTGTACCTGGAGATCGCCGACGGGCTACCCGACGAGATCGCCGACGTGGTGCGGTCGGCGCTGTCCGAGACGGGGCATTCACAGTTCGTCGTCGCCGAGGTGCGCGCCGCCGTGACCTCCAGCGGCAAGCAGCGCAGCCGGCTGGCGCTGTGGTCGCGCCGCCTGTTCGGTGAGGCGATCACGCAGGCTCAGTACCTGCTGGCCGACCACGACGAGCTGGTCGACCTGGTGATGTCGGGCGCCGGGGGCCTGGGCCAGCTCAACGCGTTCTTCGACCGGTTGCAGCACACCCACGACCGGCGGATGCACGAACTGGGTCTGAGCTGACGCTCAGCGCGCGCAGGTCGCCAGGCTCGAGTTGGTGGTCGACGCGGCCACCAGTTGACCGGCGGCGTTGACGATCGAGCAGTTGAGCCGGCCGTAGAAGCTGGTCGCGACGACCGATGGGTTCTGGATGCTCGGACTCAAGATCACCGCCTTGGTCCACGGCAGCGACACGTTGAACTCGGTCTGGGAGTAGCCGCTCCCGTCGGTGTAGACGATGTTCACCAGGTCCAGCAGCTGCTTGCTGCCGGTCACGCTGTAGACGACGGTGCGCGGGTTCAGCGCGGCCGGCGGGGGCGTCAGCGTCAGGGGCGGAGCGGCGGTGGGCGTTCCGGTCGGCGCCAGGCTCGGGAACGCGCTGGGCGTGGTCACCGTGGTGACCGTTTCGGGCGGCAACGCCGTGCGTGAGGGGTTGGGCTGGGCGCTGGGCGGGACGGAGCTTCTCGTCGTCGCCGGCGCGGACGTCACCGGTTGGGGGGCCGGTGCCACGGTGGCCTTGGTCGACGCGCTGTCGCCGCTGTTGATGATGACGGCGGTCGCGATCGCGCCGACGGCCACCACGGCGCCGAGGATCGCCGTGACCGGACGCCAGCGAAGCTCGGCCGGCCAGCCGGTCCAGGTGTAGTCGCCCTCGGGGTAGGCGTCGGCTCCGTAGAGCTCGTCGGTCTGGTCTTCGGGGTAGTCCCGGACCTCGTCGAGATCGGCCAGTGTGGTACCCATGGGGCCGAAGGTAGCCATGTGAAAACACGAACCGGGCTGCGGACCCGGGTCTGGGCCCAGTCGCAAGCTAATCGTTATCTGCTCGCGACCGATGTTTCGCTCAGCGCGAACCGCATGCCGGGGGCTGTCGCCGCAGCGGGCCCGCCGCGTCCACTAGCCTGCAGCTGACAGGTCTGTCGACTTCAATACCTATGGAAGGGGTGACCGTGGAGGTCAAGATCGGTATTACGGACAGTCCGCGCGAGCTGGTCCTCTCCAGTGCGCAGACGCCGGCCGAAGTCGAAGAGCTGGTCAGCGCCGCGCTGAGTGAGGGACCGGGCCTGCTGAGGCTGAACGACGAGCGGGGACGTCGCTTCCTCGTGCACACCAGCAAGATCGCCTATGTCGAGATCGGCCCCGCCGACGCGCGCCGGGTCGGCTTCGGCATCGGCGCCGAAGTCGGAAAGCTCACCGGCAAGGGCGCTAAAGGCGAGTAAGCGGCACGTGTGACAGCCCGCCCCAGGCGAACGCGACGGTGCCCTCGACGGCGTCCGCCTTCGAGATCGGGCGGTCGGAGTCGAGCCAGTAGCGCGCGCAGTCGACGCTGATGCCCACCAATCCCACCGCGATCATCCGGGCGCGGTGCGGGTCGAGCCCCGAGTCCTCGCTGATCAAGGCGAACACAGCGTCGATGCACGATTCGGTGGCGACGCGCACCTGCGCGGCCACCTCGGGTTCGGTGACGTAGTCGTTCTCGAAGATCAGCCGGTAACCCTGGCTGTCGTGCTCGATGAAGTCGAAGAACGCCTGCACCGCGGCGTGCAGCCGCCGGCGGTTGTCGGTGGTGGTGTTCAGTGCCTGCTGTACGCCTGAGACGAGGTTCTCGACGTGCCGGGCGAGCACGGCCAGATAGAGCTCGAGTTTGCTCGAAAAGTGTTGATACAGAACCGGTTTGCTGACTCCAGCCCGGTCGGCGATCTCGTCCATGCCGGCCGCGTGGTAGCCGCGATCGACAAAGACGTCGCTGGCGACGATGAGTAACTGACCGCGACGCTCATCTCGGGGCAACCGGTTGCCGCGCCGGCTCGAAGCCGCGATGCCGTCCCCGGGCCGACTGCGGTCGGTCGATTTGACGGCACGCCGCGCCCCGGCCTTGGCGAGTTCGCTCATCGAGTCCTCATCTGATGTGTCGGCAACCGGCCGCCGGCACAACTGGCCAGCGCGCTCGGCTCGTTGCGAGAGACATTACTACCCGCGTCGTCCCGGTGACCGTCGTCGCCGCCGTCGTGGCTGGCAGAAAGTGGTGTCGGGCGGAGCATTCGGGCGCGCCAAGGACGGCCCCGCTGCCGACTGTGTAATCCTGGGGCAATGACGTCCCAGCGGCCTTCGCGCGGCACCGGTCGCGTCCCGGTGCTGCGGGACGAGTGGCGCGAACCGCTACGGGCGCTGCGTGACCCGATCGCCCGCGACGGCGGACGGACCCGGGCCGACCGGGAGCGGCCGCGCCAGTGGCGCAAACAGACGTGGCTGGGACGGTTCGTATCCACCTACGGCTGGCGCGCATACGCGCTGCCGGTCTTGGCGGTGCTCACCGCGGTGGTCATCTATCAGACGGTGACGGGCACCAGCGCGGTGAAGCCGACGGCGAACCAGCCCATCCAGAGTCCGCAGGCGATGGAGGCCGTGGGCACCTCGATCATCGACGCGCCACCGCGCGGGCTCGCGGCGTTCGACGCCAACCTGCCGGCGGGGACGCTGCCGGACGGCGGCCCGTTCACCGAGGCGGGCGAGAAGACCTGGCACGTGGTGCCCGGCACGACGCCGCAGATCGGTCAGGGCACCGTACGGGTGTTTCGCTACACCGTCGAGGTGGAGGACGGCATCGACCCCACGATGATCGGCGGCGACGAGGCGTTCGCGCAGATGGTCGACCAGACGCTGGCCAACCCCAAGGGCTGGACGCACAACCCGCAGTTCGCGTTCGTCAGGATCGACAACGGAAAGCCCGACTTCCGGATCTCACTGGTGTCGCCGGTGACGGTCCGCGAGGGGTGTGGCTACGAATTCCGGCTCGAGACCTCCTGCTACAACCCCTCATTCGGCAAGGACCGGCAATCGCGGGTCTTCATCAACGAGGCGCGCTGGGTGCGCGGGGCGGTCCCGTTCGAGGGGGACATCGGCTCCTATCGCCAGTACGTGATCAACCACGAGGTCGGCCACGCCATCGGGTACGTGCGCCACGAGCCGTGTGAGCAGCAGGGCGCTTTGGCGCCGGTGATGATGCAGCAGACCTTCTCCACGTCGAACAACGATGCCGCCCAATTCGACCCGGATTTCGTCAAGGCCGACGGGAAGACCTGCCGATTCAACCCGTGGCCGTTCCCGATCGCCTAGCCGTAGCCCGACGCTCGGCAAGTTGAATTCATTGCCGTCCACTTCGGCGGCTGCTGTGATGGTGGTGGACAACCGCAACGCGAGACCGAGGAGGAGTGGGTGCCGACACCGTTGCCGCCTCTCGTGGAGCCGGCAGACGAGCTGACCCGCGATGAGGTGGCCCGCTACAGCCGCCACCTGATCATTCCCGACCTGGGCGTCGACGGGCAGAAGCGGCTCAAGAACGCGAAGGTGCTGGTGATCGGCGCAGGCGGGCTCGGCGCGCCGACGCTGCTGTACCTGGCCGCGGCCGGCGTCGGCACGATCGGCATCGTCGACTTCGATGTCGTCGACGACTCCAACCTGCAGCGCCAGATCATCCACGGCGTGGCCGACGTCGGGCGCTCCAAGGCGCAGTCCGCGCGCGAGTCGATCGCCGCGATCAACCCGTTGGTCCGGGTGCGTCTGCACGAGTTCCGGCTGGACTCGAGCAACGCCGTCGACCTGTTCTCGCAGTATGACCTGATCCTGGACGGCACCGACAACTTCGCCACCCGGTATCTGGTCAACGACGCCGCCGTGCTGGCCGGCAAGCCGTACGTGTGGGGATCGATCTACCGATTCGAGGGGCAGGTCTCGGTGTTCTGGGAGGACGCGCCGGGCGGGCGGGGCCTCAACTACCGCGACCTCTACCCGGAGCCGCCGCCACCCGGCACTGTGCCGTCGTGCGCCGAAGGCGGTGTGCTGGGCATCGTCTGCGCCTCCATCGCGTCGGTGATGGGCACCGAGGCGATCAAACTCATCACCGGGATCGGCGAATCGCTGCTGGGCCGGTTGATGATCTACGAGGCCCTGGAGATGTCCTATCGCACCATCACGATCCGCAGGGACCCCGACGACGCCTTCCGGCCGAAGATCACCGGGCTGATCGATTACGAGCAGTACTGCGGTGTGGCGTCCGATGACGCCGGCCCGGTTGTCACCGGCTCCGTGATCACCCCGCGGCAATTGCGCGAATTGCTGGATTCGGGAAAGAAACTGGCGTTGATCGACGTTCGTGAGCGCGCGGAATGGGACATCGTGCACATCGACGGGGCCCAGCTGATCCCGCAGTCGTCGATCAACTCCGGTGAGGGTCTGGCAAAGCTGCCGCAGGACCGCATGCCGGTGCTGTACTGCAAGACGGGGGTGCGCTCGGCCGAGGCGCTGGTGGCGGTGCAGAAGGCCGGATTCCCCGACGCGGTGCACCTGCAGGGCGGCATCGTGGCGTGGGCGCAGCAGATGCAACCCGACATGGTGATGTACTGACCCAATACGTCGTGGTTTGTCGGCGGCGACCCGCCGCGCCCGGCGTCGCCGCGCTCGCGATCACCGCAGGTGACCTCGTCTAGGCTACCCGTGTGAATGTCGAACCACCGCCGGAGCATGTGCTAACGGCGTTTGGTTTGACCGGCGTCAAGCCCGTCTATCTGGGGGCTAGCTGGGAAGGCGGCTGGCGCTGCGGTGAGGTCGTCCTGTCGCTGGTGGCCGACCACGCGCGGGCGGCTTGGTCGGCCCGGGTGCGGGAGACGCTGTTCGTCGACGGTGTTCGGCTGGCCCGGCCGGTCCGCTCGACGGACGGGCGATACGTGGTTTCGGGATGGCGGGCGGATACCTTCGTCGCCGGCACCCCCGAACCGCGGCATGACGAGGTCGTCTCGGCGGCGGTGCGCCTGCACGAGGCGACCGGCAAACTGGAACGGCCCCGATTTCTGACCCAGGGCCCCACCGCGCCGTGGGGCGACGTGGACATCTTCATCGCCGCCGACCGCGCCGCCTGGGAGGAACGGCCGTTGGCCTCGGTGCCCCCGGGCGCCCGGACGGCACCGCCGACGGCCGACGCCGAGCGGTCGGTGGAGTTGATCAATCAGCTGGCCACCCTGCGCCGGCCGACCAAGAGCCCGAACCAGCTGGTGCACGGAGACCTTTACGGGACAGTGCTTTTCATCGGCACCGCCGCCCCGGGCATCACCGACATCACCCCGTACTGGCGGCCAGCGGCGTGGGCGGCCGGTGTCGTCGTCGTCGACGCCCTGTCCTGGGGCGAGGCCGACGACGGACTCATCGAACGTTGGAACGCGCTGCCGGAGTGGCCCCAGATGTTGTTGCGCGCCTTGATGTTCCGCCTGGCGGTCCATGCGTTGCACCCGCGGTCGACCGCCGAGGCGTTTCCCGGGCTGGCCCGCACCGCGGCGCTGGTGCGTCTGGTGCTCTAGCGCCGGAAGTCGTAACGAACCTCGCGCAACGCGATCCGGCCGTCGGTGGCCAGGACCCCCTCGGCCCGCAGCAGCTCCAGCTGCCGGGTGGTCAGATGAGGCGCCGGGCGCCCCGAGGCGGTGATCACCCGGTGCCACGGCAGGTCCGAGGAGTCGGTCCGCATGATCCAACCCACGATGCGCGGGCTGGAAAGCCCTGCGACGTCGGCGATGTCGCCGTAGGTGGCGACCCTGCCGGGCGGAATCGCTGCGACCAGCGCGCGCACCCGCTCGACCTGCTCGTCGGTCACCGGCGCCACGATCAGCGGGCTTCGAGCAGCTCGCGCGTCAGCGCGGCGACCTCCGCCGGCGCGGCGTAGGGCACCATGTGGTTGCAGTCGAAATCCAGCAGCCGGAAATCCGATCCCAACCGGTCCTGCAGCCCGGCGATGAGCTGGTCGCCGACGTACGGCGGCGAGGTGCGCTTGGCCCGCACCAGGACCGTCGGCGTCCCGGCCGGCGGGAACACGATGTCGCGGGCCAGCTCGCTCCAGTACGACATCATCGCCGGCAGGCTCACCCGCCAGCCGTACCGGCCACCCGGCAACTCGATCAGATGCTCGTCGATCTCGGCGTCGAGCAACGCGGGGTCGACGTCCGACCACGAGCCGTGCAGCTTTTCCAGGCGCGCTTCCTCGGCGTCGGGGTAGTCGGGCGAGGCGAGCATCGCGTCGGCGATCTGGCGCATCCACGCGCCGTCCAATCCGACCGCCGGGTCCAGCAGCAGCAGCGCCGCCACCCGGTCCGGCCGCATCGCGGCCAGCTGCATGGCGAGCGCGCCGCCGAAGGAGTGCCCCACCACCAGCACCGGTGCCTCGGCCTCGCCGTCGAGCAGCGCGGCCATCGCCGCGACGTTGGCGTCGATGCTCCACGGCGCCGCCCATGATGACCGGCCGTGACCGATCAGATCCGGTGCCGCGAAGGTGATTTCGGGCAACAGGCCGGCCAACTGCTGCCACCGCTGCCCGTGACCGGTCAACCCGTGCAGCGCCAGCACTCGCACCGGACCCGGCGGGCCGTAGCGGTGCACATGGAGATCAGCGGTCACCCGTCGATCGTGGCAGCCGCCGCCACGGCCACTCGCGGGCGGGCGGGTCAGCGTTCGTCCCACTCGTCCTCGGTGGGGACGACGTAGGCCTGCTCGATCACGTCGGCCTCGTTGGCCTCGCGGTCGGCAGCGGACAGATACTCGGTGTCCAGGCCGACCTCGTCGTCGAAGTCGACTGGTTGCAATTGTTCCGCGGCGTCACCTTCGGGCGCTTCGTCGCTGGGAAAACCGGGTCCGACGTTCGTCACGATTATCTACCTCCTCACCGTTCGTCGGGCTGCTTGCGGCCTCCAGCGTAGGGGTCCGCGGCGGCGTCGGGCCCGGCGACTTGTCAGACCCTGGTGATTGCATGCAGCCATGTCGTACATCTGGGACACCGGGGCGCGGGCTCTGCTGGCGCCCGGCGCGCGCGGGCCGGTCCGGGTGTTGGGCGGCCCCGGCACCGGTAAGAGCAGCCTGCTGGTCGACGCCGCGGTCGCCCGGATCGACGCGGGTCTCGACCCGGATTCGGTTCTGCTGCTTACCGGTTCGGGCCGGCTGGGCATGACGGCGCGCAGCGCCTTGACAACGGCGTTGTTGGGGGCACGCTCGACCGGGCCCTGCCGGGCCGCCGTCCGCGAACCGTTGGTGCGCACCGTGCACGGCTACGCCTACGCGGTGCTGCGGCGGGCCGCCGAACGTGCCGGTGACGCACCCCCGCGGTTGGTCACCAGCGCCGAACAGGACGCGATCATCCGGGAGCTGTTGGCCGGCGACCTCGAGGACGGGCCGCGCGCGACGACGGCGTGGCCCGCCCAGCTGAAACCCGCGCTGGCCACCGCGGGCTTCGCCACCGAGCTGCGAAACATGTTGGCGCGCTGCGCCGAACGTGGCGTTGATCCGCAGGAGCTGGAGCGCCTGGGCCGTCGGTGCCGGCGCCCGGAATGGACGGCCGCCGGCCAGTTCGCCCGGCAGTACGAGCAGGTGATGCTGCTGCGGGCGGCGGTCGGGACGGCGGCACCCCAGGCGACGACCCCCGCGCTGGGGGCCGCCGAACTGGTGGGTGCCGCCCTGGAGGCCTTCGCGGTCGATCCCGAGCTGCTGGCCGCCGAGCGGGGCCGGGTGCGGGTCTTGTTGGTCGACGACGCTCAGCAGCTCGACCCGCAGGCGGCCCGCCTGGTCCGGGTGCTGGCGGCGGGCACCGAGCTGGCGGTGATCGCGGGCGACCCCAACCAGGCGGTGTTCGGCTTCCGGGGCGGCGAATCCGCCGGCCTGCTCGACGGGGATTCGCCGTCGGTGACGTTGACGGTCTCGCACCGCTGCGCCCCGGCGGTGGCGCGCGCCGTCAGCGGCATCGCGCACCGGCTGCCCGGCGGCAGCGGCGGCAAGCGGATCGAGGGCAGCGGGCCCGAGGAGGGTTCGGTCACGGTGCGCCTGGCGGCGTCGGCGCACGCAGAGGCGGCGATGATCGCCGACGCGCTTCGGCGTGCGCACCTGGTCGACGGGGTGCCGTGGTCGCAGATGGCGGTCGTCGTCCGGTCGGTGCCACGGGCGGGTGCGCGGTTGCCCCGCGCGCTGGCCGCCGCCGGGGTGCCGGTGGCCGCGCCCGCGACCAGCGGACCGCTGTCCGACGAGCCGGCGGCCCGGGCGCTGCTCACCGTCTTGGCGGCCACCGCCGACGGGCTCGACGGCGAACGGGCCCTGGCGCTGCTGACCGGTCCCATCGGTCGGGTCGACCCGGTTTCGCTGCGCCAGCTGCGCCGAACGGTGCAGCGCGCCAACCCAGGTCGCGCGCCGGGCGAGGTCGCGGAGCTGCTGGCCGAGACGCTGTCCGCCGACCCGCCGCCATCGGGCCCGCACTTCCGCCCGCTGCAGCGGGTGCGTGCCGTGCTGGACGCCGCGGCGCGCTGCCATCGTGCGGGCCAAGACCCGCGCTACACGCTGTGGGCCGCCTGGCACCGGTCCGGCCTGCAGCGTCGCTGGCTGTCGGCCGCCGAGCGCGGGGGCCCCGCCGGCGCCCAGGCCACCAGAGACCTGGAGGCGGTGACCGCGCTGTTCGACATCACCGATCAGTACGTGTCCCGCACGTCGGGTGCGTCGCTGCGTGGTCTCATCGAGCACGTCGCCGCGCTGCACCTGCCGACCGGGAACCAGGAGCCGGTGTCACCCGTGGAGCAGGTGCGGGTGCTCAGCGCGCACGCCGCACTGGGGCACGAATGGGACCTGGTGGTCATCGCCGGATTGCAAGAGGGGTTGTGGCCCAACACCGTTCCGCGCGGCGGTGTGCTGGGCACCCAGCGGTTGCTGGACGTGCTCGACGGCGTCACCGAGGACGCGTCGGTGCGGGCGCCGCTGCTGGCCGAGGAGCGACGGCTGCTGGTGGCAGCGATGGGCCGGGCCCGCCGCCGGTTGCTGGTGACCGCCGTGGACGGCGACACGGGCGGCGGGGACAACGAGGCCGCGCTGCCGTCGTCGTTCTGCTACGAACTCGGACAGTGGACCGATGACGATGGCGATCTCGTTGCCGCGCAACCCATCTCAGCGCCCCGGGTGCTGTCCGCTGCCGCGCTGGTCGGCCGGTTGCGCGGCGTCGTGTGCGCGCCCGACGGCGCGGTCGACGACGCCGCCCGCGCTTGTGCGGCAACGCAATTGGCGCGGTTGGCCCGCGCCGCTGTCCCGGGCGCCGACCCGGCCGGCTGGCACGGCCTGATCCCGGTCAGCACCAGCGAACCTCTGCGTGGTGACGACGATGCCGTCACCCTGACCCCGTCGACCCTGCAGATGCTCAACGACTGCCCACTGCGCTGGCTGGCCGAACGGCACGGTGGCACCAACGCGCGTGATCTGCGTTCCGCCATCGGGTCGGTGCTGCACGCCCTGGTCGCCGAACCGCAGCGGAGCGAATCCGAATTGCTGGCCGAGCTGGACCGGGCCTGGCGCCATCTGCCCTTCGAGGCGCAATGGCATTCGGCCAACGAATTGGCGCGGCACCGCGCGATGATCGAGGCCTTCGTCGAGTGGCGCGCGCAGACCCGGGGCGCGCTGACCGAGGTCGGCGTCGAGGTTGAGATCGACGGCACCCTGGCAACATCCGGTGACGGTGCCCTTCAAGGCGGCGACGTCCGGCTGTGCGGCCGGGTCGACCGGTTGGAGCGCGATGCCGCCGGCCGGCTGGTGATCGTCGACATCAAGACCGGCAAAACGCCGGTCAGCAAGGACGATGCCCAACAGCACGCCCAGCTGGCGATGTATCAGCTGGCGGTGGCCGAGGGCATGGTCGCCGCCGGGTCGGAACCCGGCGGGGCGCGGCTGGTCTACCTGGGCAAGTCCGGGGCCTCGGGAGCCACCGAACGCGAGCAGGATCCGCTGACACCGGCCGCCCGCGACGAGTGGCGCCGGCTGGTCCGGCGCGCCGCCGAGGCGACCGCCGGGCCGCGGTTCATCGCCCGGCGCAACGACGGCTGCTCGCACTGCCCGCTGCGGCCCTCGTGTCCGGCCCACGCCGACGGGGCGGCGCAGTGAACCCGCGCTATAGCCCCGCCGAATTGGCCGGTGCGCTCGGGCTTTTCCCGCCCACCGACGAGCAGTCCGCCGTCATCGCGGCACCGCCCGGGCCGTTGGTCGTCATCGCCGGCGCCGGCGCCGGCAAGACCGAGACCATGGCCGCGCGGGTGGTGTGGCTCGTCGCCAACGGCTACGCCCAACCCGGGCAGGTGCTCGGATTGACGTTCACCCGCAAGGCCGCCGGCCAGCTGTTGCGCCGGGTCCGGTCCCGGCTGGCCCGGCTGGCCGGCGTCGGCTTGGGTCCCGACGGCGCGGCCCCCGCGGAGCCGGCGGGCGCGCCGACGGTCAGCACTTACCACGCGTTCGCCGGTTCGTTGATCCGCGACTACGGGCTGCTGCTGCCCATCGAGCCCGACACCCGGCTGCTCGGCGAAACCGAGCTGTGGCAGCTCGCATTCGACGTGGTCAGCGGGTACCGGGGCGAGCTGCGCACCGACAAGACCCCCGCAGCGGTCACGTCGATGGTGCTGCGGTTGTGGGGTCAGCTGGCCGAGCACCTCGTGGACACCCGCCAGCTCGGCGATACGCATGTGGAGCTCGAGCGGCTGATCCACGCGCTCCCGCCGGGCCCCTATCAGCGCGACCGCGGACCCAGCCAGTGGTTGCTGCGGCTGCTGGCCACCCAGACCCAGCGCGCCGAGCTGGTTCCGCTGCTCGACGCGCTGAACCAGCGCATGCGTGCCGCGAAGACGATGGACTTCGGCGTGCAGATGGCCTGCGCGGCGCGGCTGGCGGCGAACTTCCCGCAGGTCGGCGCCGACCTGCGCGGCCGCTACCGGGTGGTACTGCTCGACGAGTACCAGGACACCGGGCACGCCCAGCGGGTTGCCTTGTCGGGCTTGTTCGGCGGTGGCGTCGACAACGGGTTGGCCCTGACCGCCGTCGGCGACCCGATTCAGTCGATCTACGGCTGGCGGGGCGCCTCGGCGACCAACCTCCCGCGCTTCACCACCGACTTCCCCCTCTCCGACGGCACCCCCGCGCCGGTCCTGGAGCTGCGGACCAGCTGGCGCAACCCGCCGCGGACCCTGCAACTGGCCAACGCGATCTCGGCGGAGGCGCGCCGCCGGTCGGTCGCGGTGCACGCGCTGCGGCCGCGCCCGGACGCCCCGCCCGGAACGGTCCGCTGCGCGCTGCTCCCCGACGTGCACGCCGAACGCGAGTGGATCGCCGACGAGCTCGCCGCGCGGTACCAGGCGGCCCGGGCCGACGGAGTGAGCCCGCCGACCGCCGCGGTTCTGGTGCGCCGCAACGCCGACGCCGC
Source organism: Mycobacterium sp. 852002-30065_SCH5024008 (assembly GCF_001665645.1). Taxonomy (NCBI): domain Bacteria; kingdom Bacillati; phylum Actinomycetota; class Actinomycetes; order Mycobacteriales; family Mycobacteriaceae; genus Mycobacterium; species Mycobacterium sp. 852002-30065_SCH5024008. Next base: position 154,812 of record NZ_LZSZ01000087.1, read on the forward strand.
CCCCATCGCCGACGCCCTGCGCGCCCGCGGAGTTCCGGTCGAGGTCGTCGGATTGGCAGGGCTGCTGTCCATCCCCGAGGTTGCCGACGTTGTGGCCATGCTGCGGATCGTCGCCGACCCGACCGCGGGCGCGGCGGCGATGCGGGTGCTCACCGGTCCGCGCTGGCGCCTCGGGGGCCGGGACATCGCCGCGCTCTGGAGGCGCGCCCGGAAACTCGGCGAGGGGCTGGGCCCGGGCGGGGCATCCGCGCCCGAGTCGATCGCGATGTCCGCCGGCCCGGACGCCGACACGGCGTGCCTGGCCGACGCCATCGCCGATCCCGGCCAGCCCGAAGGGTATTCGGCCGCGGGATATCAGCGCATCACCGCGCTGGCCGGCGAACTGCGAACCCTGCGCGGCCGCCTGGACCATTCCGTGCCGGACCTGGTCGCCGAGGTGCGCCGCGTGCTCGGTGTCGAATGCGAGGTCCGCGCCGCGGCGGGAGTGGACGCGGGATGGGCCGGCACCGAACACCTCGACGCGTTCGCCGACGTCGTCGCCGGATACGCCGAACGAGCCGACGCCGCCGGCGTGTCGGACCGTCGCACCGCGGCATCGGTGTCGGGCCTGTTGGCCTTCCTGGAGGTGGCGGAGTCCGTCGAGAACGGTTTGCCGCCTGCCCCGTTGGTGGCCGCGCGCGACCGCGTCCAGGTGCTCACGGTGCACTCCGCGAAGGGGCTGGAGTGGCAGGTGGTGGCGGTGGCGCACCTGTCGGGCGGAATCTTCCCCTCGACCGCGTCCAGGAGCAGCTGGCTCACCGACGCGACCGAGCTGCCGCCGCTGCTGCGGGGCGACCGCGCCTCGGCGGGCGCGCTGGGCATCCCGGTGCTGGACACCTCTGACGTCACAAATCGAAAGCAGTTGTCCGATAAGATCTCCGAGCATCGCCGCCAGCTCGATCAGCGGCGCGTCGACGAGGAACGCCGGCTGCTGTACGTCGCCGTCACCCGGGCCGAGGACACCCTGATGGTGTCGGGTCATCAGTGGGGGGCCTCCGGCATCAAGCCGCGCGGCCCCTCGGATTTCCTGTGCGAGATCAAGGAGGTCATCGACGGTTCGGCCGCGGCCGGGGCCCCCTGCGGGGTGGTGGATCAGTGGGCGCCCGCGCCGGCGGACGGCGATCGTAACCCGTTGCGCGACAACATCACCGAGGCGGTCTGGCCCGCCGACCCGTTGGCCCGGCGCGGTGACGTCGAGCGCGGCGCCGCGTTGGTGACCCGGGCGATGTCCGGCGACGCGGGTGGGGAAGGGGCCGACATCGAGGGGTGGGCGGCCGACGTCGACGCGTTACTTGCTGAGCGGGCGCGGTTGGTCGAACCGCCCACCGGCGCACTGCCGAGTCAGTTGTCGGTCAGCGGCCTGGTGGAGCTGGCGCGGGATCCCGCGGGCGCCGCACAGCGGCTCAGGCATCGGCTGCCGACCAGGCCGGACCCGCATGCGTTGCTGGGCAACGCGTTCCACGCCTGGGTTCAGCAGTTCTACGGCGCCGAGTGTCTCTTCGATCTCGCGGACCTGCCGGGTGCGGCGGACTCCGACGTCGGCGACACCCGGGAACTGGCCGCGTTGCAGGCCGCATTCACCGAATCGCCCTGGGCGACCCGCACTCCCATCGCCGTCGAGGTGCCGTTCGAGATGCCCATCGGCGACACCCTGGTGCGCGGCCGAATCGACGCGGTGTTCGCCGACCCCGACGGGGGCGCGACAGTCGTGGACTGGAAGACGGGTGGACCACCGCACGGGCCGGAAGCCATGCGCCAGGCCGCCGTCCAGCTCGCCGTCTACCGCCTGGCGTGGGCCGCTCTGTCCGGTGTTCCGGAATCGTCGGTGCGGGCGGCCTTCTATTACGTCCGCGCCCGCACCACGGTGGCTCCCGACGATCTGCCCGCCCCCGCTGAACTGGCCGGGTTGCTGGCCGAGCCCGCCGTCGGCTGACCTTGCGCTGCCCGGGTACCGCGGTGGCGATCGTGGTTACATTGAGTCGTGCGTGACTCCTGCGCTGGCGTTGAGCCGATAACGGACCGCCGTGCGCAACGGTAGGTCCCGACAACTCACCGGTCTGGATGAAGCGCTGACCGCGCAGCGGGGCCATCAATTGGTCGGCGTGGTGCGCATCCCCGAGGATCACGCCAGCCCAATCCGCGTCATCACCCGGCGCGTGGCCATCGCGCTGGTGGTGTTGTTCGCCGCGGCCGTCATCGTCTACGCGGACCGCAACGGGTACCGCGACGTCCGGGGCCAGCCGCTGACCTTCCTGGACGCCGTGTACTTCTCCGCGGTGTCACTGTCGACGACCGGTTACGGCGATATCACCCCGTACACCGAGACCGCGCGGTTGGTTCACACGCTGATTTTTACTGCGCTGCGGATCGCGTTCCTGGCCGTGTTGGTCGGCACGACCCTCGAAGTCCTCTCCGAGCGGTCCCGCCAAGGGTGGAAGATTCAGCGTTGGAGGAGCAGAGTGCGCAACCACACGATCGTGATCGGCTACGGCACCAAGGGCAAAACGGCCGTCGCCGCGATCCTCGGTGACGAGGCCGCCCAGGGGGAGGTCGTCGTCGTCGACACCGATCGCACCACCCTCGAGCACGCCGCCAGCGCGGGCCTGGTCACCGTCCACGGCGACGCGACCAAGGCCGACGTGCTGCGGCTGGCCGGGGCGCAACATGCGGCCTCGATCATCGTCGCCACCAGCCGCGACGACACCGCGGTGCTGGTCACCCTGACGGCGCGGGAGATTGCGCCCAACGCCAAAATCGTGGCGTCGATCCGGGAGGCCGAGAACCAGCACCTGCTGCAGCAATCGGGCGCGGACTCGGTGGTGGTCTCCTCGGCGACCGCCGGCCGGCTGCTCGGGCTTGCCACCACCACGCCCAGCGTCGTGGAGATGATCGAGGACCTGCTGACTCCCGACTTCGGGCTGGCCATCGCCGAGCGCGAGGTGGAGCCGACCGAGGTCGGCGGTTCCCCACGGCATCTGCGCGACATCGTGCTGGGCGTGGTGCGCGACGGCCACCTGCTGCGCATCGGCGCGCCCGAGGTGGACGCCGTCGAGGCCAACGACCGGCTGCTGTATATCCGGCAGGCCGGGCACTAGTGGCGATCGCAAGAGCGGCGAGGCCGGTCGCGGCGGGTCGCCACGAAGCGGGGCACTAGTGGGTATCGCAGACTTCCAGCTGCGGAACGTTCCGCTGCTGTCGCGCGTCGGCGCCGACCGGGCCGACCAGCTGCGCACCGACGTCGAAGCGGCCACCGCGGGGTGGGCGGACGCGGCGCTGCTGCGGGTGGACTCGCGCAGTCAGGTGCTCATCGCCGACGGTCGGGTGGTGCTCGGCGCCGCGGCCAAGCTGGCCGACAAGCCGCCACCGGAAGCGGTGTTCCTCGGCCGCCTCGACGACGACCGCCACGTGTGGGCCATCCGCGGTGCGCTCGAGGCCCCGGAGGACCGGGAGGTGCGCGCCGAGGTGGTGAACTTGCGCGGCCTTGGCTCGATCCTTGACGACACCAGCAGTCAGCTGGTGTCGTGCGCCGTCGCGCTGCTCAATTGGCATGACAGCGCCCGGTTCAGCTCGGTGGACGGCTCGCCGACGCGGCCGGCCCGGGCGGGCTGGGCGCGGGTCAACCCGGTCACCGGCCACGAGGAGTTCCCGCGCATCGACCCGGCGGTGATCTGCCTGGTCCACGACGGCGGCGATCGTGCGGTGCTGGCCCGCCAGGCGGTGTGGCCGGAGCGGATGTTCTCGCTGCTGGCCGGATTCGTCGAGGCCGGTGAATCGTTCGAAGTCTGCGTCGCGCGCGAGATCCGCGAGGAAATCGGCCTCACGGTACGCGACGTGCGCTACCTGGGCAGCCAGCCGTGGCCGTTCCCGCGCTCGCTCATGGTCGGCTTCCACGCGGTCGCGGACCCGGGCGAGGACTTCTCGTTCAACGACGGGGAGATCGCCGAGGCGGCGTGGTTCACCCGCGACGAGGTGCGCGCGGCGCTGGCGGCCGGCGACTGGTCCAGCTCGGCGGACTCGAAACTGTTGCTGCCCGGGTCGATCTCGATCGCCCGCGTGATCATCGAATCCTGGGCCGCGCTCGACTGAGCCGGAGCAGCTCCCGACGCCCCTAGGCGCCGGCTTCGGCCAGCTTGGCCTTGACCTCGGCCGCGCTCGGGTTGGTCAACGTCGACCCGTCGGCGAACTTCACCGTCGGAACCGTCCTGTTGCCGCCGTTAACCGAGCCGACGAACTCCGCCGCGGCGGGATCGTCTTCGATGTCGACCGCCTCATAAGGGATTCCGTTGGACTTCAACACGGTCATGAGGCGGTGGCAGTAGCCACACCATGAGGTCGTGTAGACGGTGAGCGGGGCGTTGGTCATAGCTCGTTAACGTAGCCCGGGGACAACATGTTCCGCGCCGCGGCCGCGGTACCGATACTGGCGCGTCGCGGCAACTCGCCGACGCGCACCGTGCGGGGCCACGGTTTGTCGGCAACCGCTGCCAAGATGGACGCCATGCCCATGGTCGCCGACGCCTTGACCGCCGGACTGGACGACGAGCAGCGCGAGGCCGTGCTGGCTCCGCGCGGACCGGTCTGCGTGCTCGCGGGCGCCGGGACGGGCAAGACCCGCACCATCACGCACCGAATCGCGCAGTTGGTGGCGAACGGTCACGTGGCGGCCGGGCAGGTGCTGGCGGTCACCTTCACCCAGCGGGCGGCGGGGGAGATGCGTTCCCGGCTGCGGACGCTGGACGCCGTCGCGGGCACGGACACCGGCGTCGGCGGGGTGCAGGCCCTGACGTTTCACGCCGCGGCGCACCGGCAGCTGCGGTATTTCTGGCCGCGGGTGGTCGGCGACACCGGCTGGCAGCTGCTGGACACCAAGTTCGCCGTCGTGGCGCGGGCGGCCAGCCGCTCCCGGATCAACGCCAGCACCGATGACGTCCGCGACCTGGCGGGCGAGATCGAGTGGGCCAAGGCGTCGCTGATCGGCCCCGAGGAGTATCCGGCCGCCGTGGCCGAGGCGGGGCGGGACATCCCGCTTGACGCCGCCCGGGTCGCGACCGTGTACGCCGCCTACGAGGCGCTCAAGGTCCGCGACGAGTCGGTGACGCTGCTCGATTTCGACGACCTGCTGCTGCACACCGCGGCCGCGATCGAAAACGACGCCGCCGTGGCCGACGAATTCCGGGGCCGCTACCGCTGCTTCGTCGTCGACGAATACCAGGACGTCACGCCCCTGCAGCAGCGGGTGCTGACGGCGTGGCTGGGCGACCGGGACGACCTGACCGTCGTCGGCGACGCCAACCAGACCATCTACTCGTTCACCGGGGCCTCGCCGCGGTTCCTGCTCGACTTTTCGCGGCGGTATCCCGACGCGACCGTGGTTCGCCTCGAGCGCGACTACCGCTCGACCCCGCAGGTGGTGTCGCTGGCCAACCAGGTGATCGCCGCGGCCCGCGGCCGGGTCGCCGGCAGCAAGCTGCACCTGTCCGGGCAGCGTCCGCCGGGCCCGGCGCCGTCGTTCCACGAGTATTCCGACGAACCGGCCGAGGCCGCCGCGGTCGCCGCCTCGATCGCCCGGCTGATCGAGGCGGGCACGTCGCCGTCGGAGATCGCCGTACTGTACCGGGTCAACGCGCAGTCCGAGGCCTACGAGGAGGCGCTGACCGAGGCCGCGATCCCCTATCAGGTCCGCGGCGGTGAGGGGTTCTTCACCCGGCAGGAGATCAAGCAGGCGTTGTTGGCGCTGCAGCGGGCCGCCGAGCGCGGCACCGAGGGTGCGCTGCCGGCGGTCGTGCGGGCGGTCTTGGAACCCCTCGGGCTGACGGCCGAGCCGCCGGTCGGCACCCGCGCCCGGGAGCGTTGGGAGGCGCTGACCGCGCTGGCCGAGCTGGTCGACGACGAGGTGGCCCAGCGCCCGCAGCTGGAACTCCCGGGCCTGCTGGCCGAACTCCGGCTGCGCGCCGACGCGCGGCACCCACCGGTGGTGCAGGGCGTCACGCTGGCCTCGCTGCACGCCGCCAAGGGCCTGGAGTGGGACGCGGTGTTCTTGGTCGGGCTTGCCGACGGCACGCTGCCCATCTCGCACGCGCTGGCGCACGGCCACGAAAGCGAGGCCGTCGAGGAGGAGCGCCGGCTGCTCTACGTCGGAATCACCAGGGCGCGAATTCATTTGGCGCTCAGCTGGGCGCTGGCCCGCAGCCCCGGCGGGCGGCAGGGTCGCAGGCCCTCGCGGTTCCTCAACGGCATCGCACCGCAGGCCCGCGCCGACGCCGCCCCGGGCAAGGCCCGGCGCAACCGCGGCGCCCCGGCGCGCTGCCGCGTCTGCAACAAGGACCTGTCCACCGCCGCCGCGGTCATGCTGCGGCGCTGCGAAACCTGCGCCGCCGACGTCGACGAAGAGCTGCTGCTGCGGCTCAAGGCGTGGCGGCTTGACGTCGCCAAGGAGCAGAACGTGCCCGCGTATGTCGTCTTCACCGACAACACGCTGATCGCGATCGCCGAGCTGCGCCCCGGCGACGAGGACGCGCTGATCGCGATCCCCGGCATCGGCGCGCGCAAGCTGGAACAGTACGGGCCCGACGTGCTGGGCTTGGTGCGCGCACGCTGACCGCTGAAGGCGCAGGTCAGAAAATCGGTTGTGGTGCGGGGCGGCGACCGTTTACCCTCGAAACCGCGTTCCGGCGCTACGAAAGGAGGGTGGCCACGATGATCAACGACGCGTTCGGTGTGGGCGTGGCCGCCGCGGCGGCCGTGCTGAAGCATGCCGTCTCCACCGCCGTGCCGGCGGCCGCGCTCAAGCATCGCGCCGCCGCCGCCGCGACGAACGCGTCCGTGCGACTCGAGGTCCACCGAATGGCCACCTAGCAGCCGGTTTTCACCGAATGGCCACGGACCCGAAGTCAAGGATCCGTGGCCACAGTTTTAGGGGCAACGTTTCGAAGCCCGCTCCCTGGTCCGGATCACCAAAAGGAAGCCCCGACCAGGAAGCAGGTGAGCAGGACATGTCGGTACTGACAGTCCCCAGACAGCCGTCGCCGGTGTTGCCGTGTCACACCGGCGATCCCGACCTTTGGTTCGCCGAGACCCCGGCCGACCTCGAGCGCGCCAAGGCGCTCTGCGCGGGCTGCCCGATTCGGCGCCAGTGCCTGGCGTCGGCGCTGGAGCGGGCCGAGCCCTGGGGTGTGTGGGGTGGCGAGATCATCGACCGGGGCTCGATCCTGGGCTTCAAACGGCCGCGCGGACGTCCCCGCAAAGACGGGGTCGCGGCCTAGACGACCGCGCTGTCGGGCTCGGCGAAGCCCGGGATCAGCTCTTCGGACAGCCGCTTGATCGGCACCCGCGCGTCCAGCTGGCACAGAATCGCGGCCACGGACGCGATGACGCGCATCGGGATGGCCAGCTTGGGCGGCAGGTCCATCTGCCGGGCCGTCTTGATCTGCGACACCGACCGGTCGATCTGGCCCACCGTCATGCGCTGCAGCCACTTGCGCGTGTAGTGGAAGACGTCGACCTCGATGGGCTCGACGTACTGGCGCAGCATCTCGTCGATGTCGCGCACCGACACCTGCTGGCCCTTCTGGATGAAGCCGACCTTCTCCATCGTCGGCAACAGCAGGTCGTAGTTCTTGTCGCGGGCCAGCCGAATCGTCATCCCGAGCTCGATGGGGTAGCCGCCGGGCAGGGGCGCGACGGCGCCGAAGTCGATGACGCCCATCCGGTCGTCGGGGAGCAGCATGAAGTTCCCCGGGTGGGCGTCGCCGTGCAGCATGCCCAGCCGGCGTGGCGCGTCGAAGGTGAGCTCGAGCAGCCGGGTGCCGATCAGGTCGCGCTGCTCACGCGTCCCGTTGCGGATGATCTCCGCCAGCGGCAACCCCTCGATCCACTCCTGAACCACGACCTTGGGCGCGCTGGCCACGACGTGCGGTACGACGAAGTGCGGGTGCCCCTCGTAGGCCTTGGCGAAGGCGCGCTGGTTGTCGGCCTCCAGCCGGTAGTCGAGCTCCATCTCGGTGCGCTCGATCAGCTCGTCGACGATGCCCTGGACGTCGGCGCCGGGGGCGAGCTGCTTGACCACGCCGACCAGCCGCTGCATGGTTTTCAGGTCGGCGCGCAGCGCCTCGTCCGCGCCCGGGTATTGGATCTTGACGGCGACCGGCCGCCCGTCGGCCCAGACCGCCTTGTGCACCTGGCCGATGCTGGCCGAGGCGATGGGTTTGTCGTCGAACGAACTGAACCGCTCGCGCCACTTGGTGCCCAGCTGGCCGTCGAGCACCCGGTGCACCTTGTGGGCGGGCAACGGCGGGGCGTCCTTCTGCAGCTTGGTCAACGCCTCGCGGTAGGGCTCGCCGTACTCGTCCGGGATGGCGGCCTCCATCACCGACAGGGCCTGGCCCACCTTCATCGCTCCGCCCTTGAGCTCGCCCAGGACGGTGAACAGCTGGTTGGCGGCTTTCTCCATCAGCTCGGCCTGGACTTCGTCCCTCGACTTGCCGGTCAGCCGCTTACCGAAGCCGAGCGCCGCCCGGCCGGCGAAGCCGACCGGGATGCTGGCCAGCTTCGCGTTCCGCGCCGCACGACCGCGTTTGATGTCTGCCACGTATCCATCATCCATGACGGCCAGCGCGGCTCGCGCTTGATCTTCACAACACTTGATCGCCGGGCGGCCGGCGGCGCCGGGCCCTAGGTTGTGCCTTGCGGGTCGCAGTCGGCGACCCGCCGTAGGGCGCATCTCAAGGACGGTATCGACCAGGCCATGACAGCAAAGCAATCGCAGCACGACGCCGCTGACTCCTTGTTCAGGGCGATCATCGAAACGCTGGACAAACATCGAACCGACCGCACCTTGACCGCGGAGATCCTGCACCAGCTCGCGACGGCATACGAGGCGGTGTCGACGAACGTTCCGGACCAGGGCCGGCTGGGCTAGCTGCCCGATTCAGCACTGGCACAACGGATGTCGGGTCCATTGCCGCGCGACGATCGCGCCGGCGTTGAGATCGAATTCCAGCGTGGCGTTCAGCGTCTGGGGCGGACCCGGATCGGGCACCGCTTCCTGCTTGCGAACGGCAGCGATCACCCGGTTCACCTGGCTGAGCGCCAGCGCGGCGGTCGCCAGCAACGTGGCCCGGTCGGCGACACCGACGGTTTCCCGCAGCTGCGCCGAGATAGCCGGCCACGCGGCGTCGCGGTCGCGCCGATGGAGGTCGGCGCAGCCCAGGCAGCTGGTCGTGCCGGGGATGACCAGCGGACCGACCAGCCCGATGCCGTCGCGGACCCGGACCGGCAGGTGGGGGACGCCCTGGGTGTGCAGGTCGCGGACCATGCGCGGATCGGCGACCAGGTAATCGGACAGGACCACCAGGTCGACGGCCGTCGCCGACACAGCGGCGTGCGGTTGGCTGCTGTGGGCGACCCGGGCGCCCGAGCAGCGCAACGCCTCGACGAGCAGGTCCGAGAGCGGTCCGCGGCCGTGGATCCGGATGGACGGGGCCCGACCGCGGGACTTCGCGCATTCGGTCGCGACGCCCGCACCCACCAGCTGGGCGACCAGGTGCGTCAACCCCTCCGCGTCCTGCAGGCCGCGGTCGGCGGCCCGGCGCTGTAGCTCCGATAGCGGCGTCGGTGATCGCATGGACCGCAGCAGCGCGGCCAGCTCCGGCGCGGCCAGGCCGCCCGGCGGACGCACCAGCACGGCGCGGCGGGGATCCCAGCCGACCTGAACGTCGCCGTCGGGCCGCAGCAGCACCGGCATGGCCGGGTCCAGCGCATAGGTAAGCAGGGCCGGTGACACGGGTGCACTGTGTCACGCCGGCGGTGACCGGCTAAGTCAGTTGTCCACAGGACCGGCGCCCGGGTCCTCGGGGTTCTCCTCGAGTTTGGCGATCGCCTCGTCGATGCCGCTGGTGTCGCCGCCGATGACCCGGTCGATGAAGCCGGCCGGGTCGTCGAGATCCTCGGCGTCGGGCAGCAGATCGGGGTGTTGCCAGATGGCGTCGCGGGCGTCCACGCCGGCGGCCTCGGTGAGGCGCTCCCACAACGCGGCGGCTTCGCGCATCTTGCGGGGCCGCAGCTCCAGGCCCACCAGCGTCGCGAACGTCTGCTCGGCCGGGCCGCCGGTGGCACGCCGGCGGCGCAGCGTCTCGCTGAGCGCGGCCGCACCCGGAATCCGGTCGCCCAGGGCCGCGTTCACCACCACCTGCACCCAACCCTCGATCAACGCGAGCAGCGTCTCGAGCCGTTCCAGCGCCTGCGTCTGCGCGGGGGTCGCCTTGGGCTCGAAAACGCCTTGCCCCAAGAGGTTTTCGATGGCCGCAGGGTCCGACAGTGTTGCCGGGTTGAAGTCGCGGGCCAGCTCTTCGATTCCGCTCATGTCGATCTGCATGCCCATCGCGTAGGCCTCCACGGCGCCCAGCACCTGGCTCGACAGCCACGGCACGTGGCTGAACAGCCGGTGGTGGGCAGCCTCGCGGGCGGCCAGGAACGTCAGGATCTCGCTGCGGGGCTGCTCGAGTCCGGCGGCGAACGACTCCAGGGCATCGGGCAGGATCGCGGCAATACCCTTGGGCCCCAACGGCAGACCGATCTCGGTCGACGTCAGCACCTCGCGGGACAACCGGCCCAGCGCCTGCCCCAGCTGGGAACCGAAGGCCATACCGCCCATCTGCGACATCATCGCCATCAGCGGGCCGGCCATGCTCTTGGCCTCCTCGGGCAGCGACGACGCCCACACCGTCGAAATCTGTTGTGCCATCGGATCGCACAACCGCTTCCACGTCTGAAGGCTGTTGTCGACCCAGTCGGCCGGGGTCCAGCCCACCGCCTTGCTGGTGCCGGCGGGCAGCGCCGTGGCGCCGTCCAGCCAGGTCTCGGCGAGGTGCACCGCGTCGGCGATCGCCGAGTGGGTCGTGGCCGGGATGGGCGCCACGAACCCGATCGAGTTCGTCGCAACCCGGCGCGCAAGCTCGTAGTTGACCGGGCCCGACTTTTCGCCGCCGGCCGTGCCGGTGCCCGCGCTGCTGAGCATCTGGCCCAGCTGGGTGAAGATCTGTCCCAAGTCGCCCATGCCGAACTCGCCGCCCATGCCGAATGCGCCGAACGGATCAGAGCCACCAGAGCCCGGATTGGGATCTTTCTTCCCGGGTTTGTCGGGGTCCTCTCCGGAGGAGAAGCCGAAAGGCAGGTCAGCCATACCGTCAACGGTACTCACCGCGGGAAGGGGGTGGGCGATCTCGGGTCAGCTTGTGGCTGAACCGGGCGCGGCGGGCTCCGTCTAGTGTAATCGGCGTGAACAGGCGGATTCTGACCTTGATGGTCGCGCTGGTGCCGATCCTGGTCTTCGGCGTGCTGCTTGCGGTGGTGACGGTCCCGTTCGTCTCACTGGGCCCCGGTCCCACCTTCGACACGCTTGGTGAGGTCGACGGAAAGCAGGTCGTGGCGATCGAGGGCACCTCGACGCATCCGACTACGGGACACCTGAACATGACCACGGTGTCCCAGCGCGACGAGCTGACGCTGGGCGAAGCGCTGACGCTGTGGCTTTCGGGTCAGGAACAGCTGGTTCCGCGCGATCTGATCTACCCGCCGGGCAAGTCGCGGGACGAGGTCGACAAGGCCAACAACGCGGACTTCAAGGACTCCGAGGACAGCGCCGCGTATGCCGCCCTGGGATATCTGAAGTACCCCGCCGCGGTCACGGTCGCCAAGGTCACCGATCCGGGTCCGTCGGCCGGCAAGCTGAAGGACGGCGACGCCATCGACGCGGTCAACGGCACCCCGGTTGCCGACGTCGACCAGTTCACGGGATTGCTGAAGAGCACCAAACCCGGCCAGACGGTGACCATCGATTACCGACGCAAGAACGAGCCGGCCGGCGTCGCGCAAATTACGCTGGGCGCGAACAAGGATCGCGACTACGGCTTCCTGGGCGTCGCCGTGCTGACTGCGCCCTGGGCGCCCTTCGTCGTGGATTTCAACCTCGCCAACGTGGGCGGGCCGTCGGCCGGCCTGATGTTCAGCCTGGCGGTGGTCGACAAGCTGACCACCGGTGACCTCACCGGGTCGAAGTTCATCGCGGGAACCGGCACCATCTCCGCGGACGGGAAGGTGGGCCAGATCGGCGGCATCACGCACAAGATGGTCGCCGCGCACGCGGCGGGCGCCACCGTCTTCTTGGTGCCGGCCAAAAACTGCTACGAGGCGAACTCGGACAATCCGTCCGGGCTGCGCCTGGTGAAGGTCGAGACGCTCAGCCAGGCGGTCGACGCGCTGCACACGGTCGCATCCGGGGGCCAGGCGCCAAGCTGCTGAAGCTCGGCCGGGATCGCGGGCCGCGCGATGCGTAGAGTTGTCACCGTCGATCAATCGAGCAGGGAGCGTAGCCAGTGGGGATGCGGCCCACCGCACGGATGCCGAAGCTGACTCGGCGTAGCCGGATTCTGATCCTGATTGCACTGGGTGTGATCGCTTTGCTGCTCGCCGGCCCGCGGCTGATCGACGCGTACGTGGACTGGCTGTGGTTCGGTGAGCTGGGCTACCGCTCGGTGTTCACGACCGTGCTGGTCACCCGATTCGTGGTCTTTCTGGTGGCCGGCCTGCTGGTGGGCGGGATCGTGTTCGCCGGTCTCGCGGTGGCCTATCGCACCCGCCCGGTGTTCGTGCCGAGCGGTGACAACGATCCGGTGGCCCGGTATCGCGCCGTCGTCCTCGCCCGGCTGCGGCTGGTGGGGATTGGGGTGCCGGTCGCGATCGGCCTGCTGGCCGGCATCATCGCGCAAAGCTACTGGGTGCGCATCCAATTGTTCATGCACGGCGGGGACTTCGGCATCCGGGACCCGCAGTTCGGCAAGGACCTCGGCTTCTACGCGTTCGACCTGCCGTTCTACCGGCTGCTGCTCAGCTACCTGTTCGTGGCCGTGTTCCTGGCCTTCATTGCCAACCTGTTGGCGCACTACGTCTTTGGTGGTATCCGGCTTTCGGGCCGCACCGGCGTGCTGAGCCGCTCGGCCCGCATCCAGCTGGTCACCGTGGTGGGGCTGCTGGTGCTGCTCAAGGCGGTCGCGTACTGGCTGGACCGTTACGAGTTGCTGTCGCACACCCGCGGCGGCAAGCCGTTCACCGGCGCCGGGTACACCGACATCAACGCGGTGCTGCCGGCCAAGCTGATCCTGATGGCGATCGCGCTGATCTGCGCCGCCGCGGTGTTCTCCGCGGTCGTGCTGAAAGATTTGCGGATCCCCGCCATCGGCCTGGTGTTGTTGCTGCTGTCGTCGATGATCGTGGGCGCCGGGTGGCCGCTGATCGTCGAGCAGATCAGCGTCAAACCCAATGCCGCGCAGAAGGAAAGCGAATACATCGGCCGCAGCATCACGGCGACGCGTCAGGCGTATGGCCTGACGTCGGACGTGGTCACCTATCGCACGTACTCCGGCGACACGCAGGCCACCGCCCAGCAGGTGGCCGACGACCGGGCCACCACCTCCAACATCCGACTGCTCGACCCGACCATCGTCAGCCCGGCGTTCACCCAGTTCCAGCAGGGCAAGAACTTCTACTACTTCCCCGACCAGCTGTCCATCGACCGCTACCTGGACCGCACCGGCTCCCTGCGCGACTACGTCGTCGCGGCCCGGGAGCTCAACCCCGACCGGCTGATCGAGAACCAGCGGGACTGGATCAACCGGCACAGCGTCTACACACACGGCAACGGGTTCATCGCGTCGCCCGCCAACACGGTGCGCGGCGTCGCCAACGACCCCAACCAAAACGGTGGCTACCCAGAGTTTTTGGTCAACGTCGTCGGCGCCAACGGCAACGTGGTGTCCGACGGTCCGGCACCGCTGGACCAGCCGCGCATCTACTACGGACCCGTCATCTCCAGCACGTCCGCCGACTACGCGATCGTCGGCCGCAACGGTGCCGACCGCGAATACGACTACGAGACCAGCGCCGAGACCAAGAACTACACCTACACCGGGCTGGGGGGCGTGCCCGTCGGGGACTGGTTGTCCCGCAGCGTGTTCGCCGCCAAGTTTGCGGAGCGAAACTTCCTGTTCTCCAACGTGATCGGCTCCAACAGCAGGATCCTGTTCAACCGCGACCCGGCGCGGCGGGTGGAGGCGGTGGCGCCGTGGCTGACCACCGACAGCTCCGTGTACCCGGCGATCGTCAACAAGCGACTGGTGTGGATCATCGACGGCTACACCACCTTGGACAACTACCCGTACTCCGAACTGACCTCGCTGGAATCGGCCACCGCCGACTCGAACGAGGTGGCGTTCAACAAGCTGGCGCCCAACAAGGACGTCTCCTACATCCGCAACTCGGTCAAGGCGACGGTGGATGCCTACGACGGGACCGTGACGCTGTACCAGCAGGACGAGCAGGACCCGGTGCTCAAGGCGTGGATGCGGGTCTTCCCCGGCACGGTCAAGCCGAAGAGCGACATCACCCCCGAACTCGCCGAGCACCTGCGCTACCCCGAGGACCTGTTCAAGGTGCAGCGGATGCTGCTGGCCAAATACCACGTCAACGATCCGGTGACGTTCTTCTCCACGTCCGACTTCTGGGATGTGCCGCTGGACCCCAACCCGACCGCCAGCAGCTACCAGCCGCCTTACTACATCGTCGCGAAAAACATTGCGAAGAACGATAATTCGTCGTCATATCAGTTGACGAGCGCGATGAACAGGTTCAAGCGCGACTATCTGGCCGCCTACATCAGCGCCAGCTCCGACCCGGCGACCTACGGCAGGATCACCGTGCTGACCATCCCGGGTCAGGTCAACGGGCCGAAATTGGCGAACAACGCGATCACCACCGACCCGGCGGTGTCCCAGGACCTCGGTGTGATCGGGCGCGACAACCAGAACCGGATCCGCTGGGGCAACCTGCTCACCCTACCGGTGGGCCAGGGCGGCCTGCTCTATGTCGAACCCGTCTACGCCTCCCCGGGGGCCAGCGACGCCGCCTCGTCGTACCCGCGGCTGATCCGGGTGGCGATGATGTACAACGACAAGATCGGCTACGGCCCCACGGTGCGCGACGCCCTGACCGGGCTGTTCGGTCCCGGTGCGGGCGCGGCCGCGACGGGCATTCAGCCGACCGAGGCCGGGAACAACCCCCAGGCGGCACCGCCCGCCACCCCGCCTCCTGCGGCAGGGACACCGGGATCGCCACCGCCGGCGGCGCTTCCGCCGGTTCCCGACGGGTCGGTCACGCTGTCCCCGGCCAAAGCCGCGGCCCTGCAAGAGATTCAGACGGCGCTGGGCGCGGCAAAGGACGCCCAGAAGAAGGGCGATTTCGCCGGTTACGGCGCCGCCCTGCAGCGGCTGGACGACGCGATCACCAAGTACAACAACACCAAATAGGTTTCAGGCGTAGGCCGTTCGGAACCTCTCCCGATAGGCCTTCGGGCTGATGCCCAGGTGGTTGACGAACACCCGCCGCAGGGTTTCGATGCTGCCGAAGCCGGCCATGCCCGCGGTCTCGGTGACCGACCGGCCGGATTCCAGTGCGCCACGGGCGAAATCGATCCGAACCAACTCAACATAGCGGGCCGGGGTCATCCCCAGCTCGGATTGGAAGAGCCGGGTCAGCTGACGGGTGCTCAGTGACGCCCGGGCCGCAAGGGATTTGACGCTGTGGTTTGCGGCGGGGTTGGCCGCGACCGCATCGATGACCGCCCGCAGCGGCGAGTCCGGCGGGGGATCGGCCTCCACCAGCACCGAGAATTGTGATTGGCCCCCTGCGCGTTTGAGATAGACGACCAGCCACCGGGCCACGTCGCGGACCAGCTCGGTCCCGTGATCCATTTCGACCAGCGCCAGCGCCAGGTCGATGCCCGACGAGATCCCGGCCGAGGTGAAGACATCGCCGTCGCGGACGAAGATCGCGTCCGGCTCGACTGTGACGTCGCGGAAGGCCCGGGCCATCAACCGGGCATCGTGCCAGTGCGTGGTGGCGCGCCGGCCGCTGAGCAGACCGGCCTGCGCGAGGATGAACGACCCCGTGCAAATGGACGCCATCCGCCGGGCCCGTCCCGACACCGACCTGACGGCCTCGACGAGCGCGGGGTCGATCGCCCGTGCCGGCAGGTGGTCGCTGCCGGCGACCAGGACGGTATCGGCGGAACCGATCGACGCGACGCTGTCGGTGACACCCAGTCGAGTCCCGATCGACGTGGTCACGTCCCGCCCGTCCACCGACGCGATCTTGAGCTCGTAATCGGCGCCGAACCGGTTCGCCTCGACGAACACTTCACCCGCTCCCGCGACGTCCAACAGCGTCACGTCGTCGAAGACGACGATCACCACCACCCGCGAACGCGCTCCCGCTTCAGCCACGCAGAACATTGTGTCGCTTTCTGTGGACAGGACGGCCCGAACGCCCACGGTCGTTGAGCGCGTGCGGGCGCACACTGGCGGTCATGACCACCCAATCCATCGAAACCATCGCCGGCATCCGCATCCCCGACTCGCCGCTGGTGCGCGAGGCCACCGACTTCATCCGCGAGGTCGAGGACGACCTGCTGTTCAACCACTCGCGGCGGGTGTTCCTCTTCGGCGCGCTGCAGGGCCTGCGGCGCGGCCTGCAACCCGACCTGGAGCTGCTGTACGTCGGCGCGATGTTCCACGACATCGGGCTCACCGAGCGCTACGGCACCTCCACGATCCGCTTCGAGGTCGACGGCGCCGACGCGGCCCGGGACTTCCTGACCGCCCGCGGCGTCGACAAGGCCGAGGCCGACAAGGTGTGGCTTGGCATCGCCCTGCACACCACGCCCGGGGTGCCCGAGTTCCTCGCACCCGAGGTCGCCTTGCTGCAAGCCGGCGTCGAAGTCGACGTGGTCGGCGTCGGCCTCGAATCCCTGGCCCCCGACGCCCTCGCCGCGGTGACCGCCGCTCACCCGCGGGCCGACTTCAAGAACCGCATCCTCGCGGCGTTCAACGACGGCATGAAGCACCGCCCGCAGACCACCTTCGGCACCATGAACGCCGACGTGCTGGCGCACTTCGACGCCGGCTTCGAGCGCGCCGACTTCGTCGACGTCATCCTCAACAACAGCTGGCCCGAATAGCGAAAGGGAGCGGACCGATGGATATCTACGAAGCGCTGTACACCACCCGGATGATGCGGCGGCTGCGGCCGGACCCGATCCCGCTGGAGACGCAGGCGCGCATCCTCGATGCGGCCGTTCGGGCTCCCAATGGGGGCAACACCCAGCGTTGGCACTTCGTGGCCGTGGACGATCGGGAACTCATCCGCGAGTTTGCCCAACTGTTCCGGGAGGCCCGCGCCATCGAGTACGAGAAGTTCAGCGCGGGGGCCGGGCCGATGGTGGCGACAGCCCCGGGTGCGGACCCGACCGCCCACACCGAGACGATGCGCCGAATGCAGGGCTCGGGAAATTACCTGGCGGATCATTTCGAAGAAATCCCCTTGCTGCTCTTCGTCTTTGCCATCGACGACCTGGGGGGCGCCAACATCTACCCGGCGATCTGGAGCGCGTTGCTCGCCGCCCGGGCCGAGGGGGTCGGCGGCGTCATGACGATGGTGCTCCGCAATTCCGAGGACGAGGTGAACGAACTGCTGGGCCTGCCCGTCGAGGAAGGCTGGGAGATGTCGGCCATGCTGGCCCTCGGCTATCCCCGGGGGAAGTGGGGTGTCGCGGCCAATCGGCGCCCCGTGCACGAGGTTTCCTCCCGCAACGGCTGGGGCAAGCCCTTCGGTGTGGAAGTGCCGCAGCCGTTGTGGCCATCTGAGAGGAACGCGAAATGACCAACGCGAACGAAATCGGAGTCACCGTGGTGCAGCCGGGGGAAGGTGAGTACGTCGCCCTCCCCGGATTCGGGGCGGTCTTCAAACTGTCCAGCAAGACCAATGGGGGTGAGGTATCCATCGTCGAGCACCCGTTCGAAGTCGGCCTGCTCACCGCCGCGCACATGCACACCCGCGAGGACGAGCACTCGATCGTGTTGGCCGGTGAGATCGGCTTCCGATCCGACGACAGCGAAGTGGTCCTGGGTCCCGGTGGCTACATCACCAAGCCCCGCGGTCAGATGCACGCGATGTGGAACGCCGGCAGCGAGCCGGGCCGCATCATCGAAGTCATCACCCCGGGCGGATTCGAGAACTATTTCCGCGAGCTCGGGGAGCTGCTCGTCGAGCATGCCGACGACCCGGTCGCCAAGGTCCTGCACGAGTCGCCCGAATTCGGCGAGCTGGCCGACAAGTACGGGCTGACCTACGGGTCGCCGGACTGGATGGACGACGTCGCGCGGCGCTACGGCCTGAACCCGCCATCGCACTGAGCGGGCGCCGCACCCCCGCTGAGCCCGCGATTTGGTCGCCGTGATGCGGGTTCGGTAACCTGGCATTCACCAACGCGGGGTGGAGCAGCTCGGTAGCTCGCTGGGCTCATAACCCAGAGGTCGCAGGTTCGAATCCTGTCCCCGCTACTAAGCGAACGGCCCCCGGAACCACTCCGGGGGCCGTCTCCGTGCCACGTGTGAGTGAAATTGCGAATGTTGGGCGCGGAGCGTCGGTCCGGCTCGGGATCAGAATTGTGCCCCGCCCGCGCCGCTATGACTCGCGAGAGACGATCACCACCGATTGCGCCGCGTGCGCGACGGCCGTGCTCACCGAGCCGAGCAGCATGCCGGCGAATCCGCCGCGACCGTGACTGCCGACGACGACGACTTGTGCGGACTCCGAGTGCTCGATCAATTGACGAGCCGGCTGATCGCACGCCACCACACGTCGCACCCTGACATCGGGGTAGCGCTCCTGAAATCCGGCGAGCCACTCGGCGAGCGCCTGTTGTGCCTGCACCTCCATCATCTCGAGATCCAGGCCTGGCACTTCCGACATGCTGACGTCCGACCACGCATGCAATGCCACCAACTCCACGCCCCGGCGAGAGGCCTCGTCAAAGGCGATCTCCGCCGCCAGTTTTGATGCCGCCGAACCGTCGATGCCCACCACCACCGGTGCCTGCGGGCGCGGCGGGGCCTCATCATGGACGACCGCGACCGGGCAATGCGCATAGTTGACCAGGCCGGTGCTGGCCGAACCGAACGGGACCCGGCTGAACGCGCCTTCGCCCCGGTATCCCACGACCATCATGTCCGCGATCTTGGATTCATTGACGAGCGTGGAAACGGTCGGGCCACGTACCACCACGCTGTACACGAACGGCGGGCCATGGTCGGCGGTGCTGTCGGCGACCACTTTGCGCGCGTCTTCGAGAATTTGCCGTGCCTTTTCGTCCTGCCGTTCGAAATAGTCTTGAGGAATCGGAATCGCCGGCCACGGCGCAACCGCCGGCACGACCGGTGCGATGACGTGCATGAGTGTCAGCGGAACATTGCGTATCGCCGCATCGCGAGCCGCCCAGTCGACCGCCGCCATCGACGAGGCTGATCCGTCAACACCGACCAAAATGCCACGATGGGTTTCGTGCCCGGACATGTCGTTCCCCTGCTTCTCTCGTTAAACGACTTGGAATTGGGTGACGCCCATCAATTCACCGCTGGGGCTGCAGTATCTTGCGAATTTCCATCGGGAGCTGACCCAGCGCCTTGTCGATCTGGGCAACCGGCAGATGATGCAAGACGGCCGCGGTGGTGGCCGCGGCGGCTGTCCCGACGTCGTCGAGTGCGATGTTCGCCTCACGCGAGAATCGGACGGCGTAGGCCTTGGCGTCGTACTTGTCGGGGACGGCGTTGGGATTCCATGCCTGGTAGAAGATGCCCCTGATCAGGTCGGGAAGCTGGGCCGCAAAATGAGCGCTCGCCTCCACCGTGAGCCGATCGCGGAGCGTGTGTAGCCAGGCCCTCAGGACTCGGTAGGCGAACTCGCGGTCCTCCGTGTCGAATTCCTTGGCCACGTCGTTGATCCATGTGTGTGCGGCATCGATTGCGTGATCGACCGCTGTAACCCTGGTTCTCGTCGCCATGGTTGCCTCTGCTCTCCTCGAGGAGAAGTCAACTCCGTGGCGCCAGAAGCGAAGAAGGGGCGATGGACTCCGCGCGGGAGGACTTTCGGCCACTCGTTGCGGCACCACGTCCGCTGGACTTCGGCCCACCAAGCCCTTTCATGCGGCCTATCGGGGCAGCACGGCCTCGATGGCGCTGATCACCTCGGGGGCGTCGGGCTCGGTGCGGGGCCGGAATCGTTGAACCACCTCGCCGCCGGGTGCGATGAGGAACTTCTCGAAGTTCCACTGGATGTCGCCCGCCTCGCCGGCGGAATCGGCGGCTTTGGTCAACTCGGCGTAGAGCGGGTGGCGGTCGTCGCCATTGACGTCGGTCTTCGCCAGCAGCGGGAAGCTCACGCCGTACGTCGTCGAGCAGAACTCCCGGATCTCCTCAGCCGTGCCCGGTTCCTGGCCCATGAACTGGTTGCAGGGGACACCGACGACCGTCAGGCCGCGGTCGCCATAGTCCTCGGCCAGCTTTTCCAGCGCCGTGTATTGCGGGGTTAGGCCGCATTTGGAGGCGACGTTGACGACCAGCGTTGCGCCGTCGGCCAATTCGGCCAGCGTGGTCGGCCGGCCGTCGAGGGTTGTTAAGGGGATGTCTTTGAGGGTCACACCGACGACGCTAACCCACGGATTGTGCGAACGGCGGTTCGCATCACGAGGACCGCCAAGGTACATTCCTGTGGGCTTCGTTATTGCATATGTGTACAGGGCCCCTCCTAGGGGAAGGATCGCCGCGGCACCGGGCCGCTGCGCAGAGATGAGGGGCGCTGGTGACAACGTCTTCCCCGGTGCAGATCAATTCCCAGCGCCTCCCGCCGTACCGGTGGATCTCCGTCGCCGTACTGGTGGTCTTGGCCATCGTCTTCACCCTCGTGTACGTGCAATTCCGCGGCGGCTTCACGCCGAAGACGAAGCTGACGATGCTGGCGTCGCGGGCCGGGCTGGTGATGGATCCGGGCTCGAAGGTCACCTACAACGGTGTCGAGATCGGCCGGGTGGGCAACATCTCGGAGACGGTGCGTGACGGCAAGCCGGCCGCCAAATTCACGCTGGAGGTCTACCCGAGATACCTGTCGCTGATTCCGGCCAACGTGGACGCCGACATCAAGGCGACGACGGTGTTCGGCGGCAAGTACGTCTCGTTGACGACGCCGCAAAACCCGTCGCCGCAACGGATTGCGCCGCATATGGTGATCGACGCGCGCTCGGTGACCACGGAGATCAACACCCTGTTCCAGACGATCGTGTCGATCAACGAGAAGGTGGATCCGGTCAAGCTGAACCTGACGCTGAGCGCGGCCGCCCAGGCGCTGACCGGGCTGGGTGACAAGTT